>NZ_JBNHER010000057.1:0-23915 GCF_050015975.1 Dapis purpurea BLCC-M126
CCTAACTCCTAGCTAACGCGCATATTTATAAAGATACGCTTAGGGGTTCTATAAAGTTTGAAACTATTTGTGACATTTTTAAAGTGAACAGGACTTACGCAAAGACACTATATATAGCGCATAGTAAATTAAGCGATGTAGCTGTCGCTAGGCTCCGCCAACGCTAAAAAAAATTATAGCGATCGCCAAGCTTTGCTGATTATAAACAATGCATCAAAACTTAAATAACAGTCATTTTAATTGTAGGATATTTAAGTTCATATACTAGATATTTAGACAATAGTTGATGTTTAAGATGATAAATAGTTATCTCTAAAATAGTTGCCATTTTTTTCAAATGATTCCAGACTAACATAGCACAAGCTTTTCTGTTTTTTTGAATTTTCGCCCGACGACATTGGCAAAATCCAAGTCCTGTTAATTGCTTAATTCTGGCGTGAAATTCTTCTATTTTCCATCTAGTTTGTGACTCAAATTCTACATCATCTGTAGAGGATTGACTCAAGTCATTAGTGGCAATATATTCTGTTCTGTTTGTCGAAACAGTAGCCCAGAATAGTTTAACTTTATTTGTCTTTAGGAAAACCTTTAATTTTAATGATTTTACCTGATACTAATTGCGACTTATTCCATGTTAAATCTTCCAATTTTTGATATTTTTTTACGCCCCCTGTATCGTCTACCAAACGATTGCTTTTTAACGGAAAATAGTAAACTTTACCTAAGTTATCTATTAAAGCCATGAGTCTTTGTGTTGCATAACAGCTATCCATTAATACTTTTTTTACTGGTATTTTCTTCTTGTTTACTACATCAATCATCATATCTTCTACATGATCTATTTTACTCTTTTCATCATTTTCTGGGTTATAAATCCTATAATCTACTATCCAAAATCTTTCTATTTTAGGATTAAAATATAAGCAATTTACTACTCCTATACCACGAACTACCCCATGTTCATTACCACTATACTGACGCTGGACAAGCTCAATTTTTTGGGAATATTTTTTATTAATAACTGTGGAGCGCAAAAATCAAATAATCATCTTCAGTAGTTAAAATCTCCTCTCTGACATTTTCCCACAAAACTTCTGTCCCTAAATCAATATTTTTCAAGTAACGATTAATTTGATCGTGGCTAATTTTTTCTAGATGGTCAGCAAGATTTGTTAGAGTGTAATTTGTCTGACTACTTATTAAATACTGACAATATTTTATATAATTAAAGTCCATGAAAAACTCTTCATCAAAAAAACTATGTTATTGTCAGTTATAATAATATCAGATAATCTATAATATAGTTGCTCAAAATTTTTCAGTAAATGATAATTTTTTGGTTGATGCGTTGGCGGAGCCTAGCGGCAGCTATATCGCAAAGGGAAACGGACTTTAGAACCCAAATATAGAAAGATAATTAAGGTTTAACACTATATATAGTGTCCTTGCGTAAGTCCTGGTGAACTTGGTATTCGATGGGGTATTTAATACTTTCCCCGGAATAATCTACTTTTTTATAGGAATACTACCTGATTCTATATGACTCCTCCCTAATTATTTATAACTATTAGACATATTCAATAATAAAGAATAAAATCAATTATCGCCCTCTTATTCATCAATTACGTTTAATTTCACATACAATAATCGCATCTACAGGGTTCGAGGATAGTCTAGGAAGTTGAGTTTCTTTCTTCTTGACACGCCCTAGAAATTAAGTCGTTGAGTCTGTTCTACTGTAGGGGCGATTCGCGAATCGCCCCTACGACTATTGACTACTAAATTGATAGTGAGGTTATTTAACCGAATTTGATATTATTCATCAATTCTTTACCCCTAATCCTTACTCGCTCTTTTCTGGAGATGTCTATTTATCAAGAACACTACAAATCAATTTACCCGCACCATTAGATGTAAACTTGACAATATTACCATTTTTGTTAATTTTCTGTTGAGTGCGACAATTATAAATTTCTAATGGTTTTTTCACACCATTAATACTAACCTCTGCTCGATATTCCCAATAGTTTTTAGCACTGCGTTTAATGCTGAGAATACAAATTTTGTTACCGTTATAGTTACGGCAAAAAGATGCTGCTGCAGGTGATGCAACAGCAAATAAAAATATGAATAAAATAATTGACAAAGTAATGTATTTCAAAATCCGTCCTACTAAACTTACCCAAACTTACCCAAACATGATTGCATGAGTTTTGGAGTTAGCTTCCTGTTTCACAGAAGACCACTGACCGCAGTCTGTAACTTATCTTCTCCACAGGCTTCAAATCGCTTGAAACTCAAGCTACTGACTTACATAGTTTTCTAGGTTGACAGCAGCATTAAAGTCTCTGTCAGCTTCAAAACCACAGTTACTGCATTCGTATCGTCTTGAACTCAATGGCATTTTCTGTTGATGCCCACACTGAGAACATAATTGAGAACTTGGATAAAATCTATCAGCTATCACGAGCTGGCTTCCATACCATTCACATTTGTATGTCAGCTGACCCTTAAACTCATAAAAACCACAATCTGCTATAGCACTTGCCAGTTTATGATCTCTTGGTGCGCGTTCCCTCTCTTGGTCAGCATTCCCTTGCGCCTGTCGGCGGCGCGGGGTCTGACCGCTTGCGACTGTCGTCGTCGCGGGGTCGCACCGCTTTTTGAGCATTCCACTTACATTTAAATCCTCTATCACTATGGTGCTGTGATTTTTAGCTAACCATGTTGTCAGTTGATGAAGTGCATCTGCTCTGATATCTGCTACTTTTTTGTGAAGTATGGCAAGTCTTTTTACGGCTTTATATCTGTTTTTTGAGCCTGGCTCTTTTTTGTTGACACGGCGTTGATAACTCCTTAGTCGTTTTTTAGCTTGCTGATAGGCTTTACGGTTGGCAAAGGGTGTGCCATCGCTACAAGTTGCCAGAGTATTTATGCCTACATCTACACCGATAATATCTCTTTGTTTGGCAGTATGGGTTGGTTGATTATCATATTTAAAGCTAATGTACCAATTATCTGCACGTTTAGATACTCTCACATTTTTAACTGGTACAGATGGTAAGATTTCATAGGTTTTTATTATTCCTATTCTGGGTAGTTGAATATAGTTTCCTTTCAGGATTTTAATACTTCCTTCTAAATAGAAGCTATCTTTTTTCCCTTTTTTCTTAAACTTAGGAAATCCACGCCCCCGAATAGTTAAAAAGTTTTTGAATGCCTTTTCTAAATCTCTTAATGCTTGCTGAGGGGCACACTTTGATACTTCATAATACCAGGGATTTTGACTTTTAACTTCAGCTACTAAACGTTTATGCAAAGTAATTGCACTAGGGCGTTTTTTTGTTGATTCATATTCAGAAATACAAGTAGCTAATCCCCAGTTATAAGCATGACGGGCTACACCTGCGTGCTTGGCAAGTATTGTTTTTTGTTTGTTGTTAAGTTTTAACTTAGTCTTTATTGATTGCACAATCGGTACTATACCTCCAATAAATCTATGACATTGATTCTATTATATGACAAAGAATGTCTAGTTATGTACAATCAAGTCCAATTATTTGACTTCAGTAGTTAGCCCCAAATTTGTCTGCTACATTTCCAAAAATCAGAAGGTGCAACTGCACCCCCTGATTTTGATTAATTCTAACCCAACATGAAATTCTCAGCAGCTAACGCTGGCGCACCTTCTAATGTAGCAAATTGACCGCCACTTCCGAAACCAGGAACAGTACCATCAATATTATAGTACAAGTTACCGCTTTCACTACTGTAAACAATCCATCCTTCTGATGTAGCAGCATCAGCATCACTAGCAACAACAGCAAAATTTTCTTGTATATCCTCTGTTGTTTCAAATGCAGTGAAGGTTACAGCCTCAAGTTCGATTAAATCTTCTGCTGCATTAAAGTCAGTTATGGAATCAATGCCTAACATATTTGCATCAAATACTTCATCAGTATCGAAGACAAATAGATCGGGATCTGCTCCACCTGTCAGGATATCATCTCCTTGTTCCCCATTGAGAATGTCTGCTCCTTCACCACCTGCGATGATATCGTCACCTTTTCCACCACGGAAAGAATCGTTGCCTGCACCACCATTCAGAACATCAATACCTAAGAAACCTTGTAACGAATCGTTACCAAAATTACCATTGAGGGTATCATCTCCTTCTAGTCCGTAGATATTGTCATCACTATTACCCCCATCAATACTATCATTTCCTATAGTACCAATTATATTTCCTGCGAAGAAATTTCCACCCCGGACTTGAAATATCTCGCGGGTGCCTTCTTCATTTTGAACAAATAAAACTGGTTCGCCCCGTTGATTACCAGGAAGGTCAGCAAAAGTACCAGATAGATTTGTGATATCACCTTCAGGGGTAAATGCAGCAGCTAGCTCAACTGGCAGCTCGGACTCTCCTGCTTCGGCATCATCATCGTCACCGTCATCATCATCATCATCATCATCATCACCCTCTACTTGACTCATTTCCATGCCTTCCATGCCTTCCATGCCTTCCATGTCATCCATGTGTTCCATGCCTTCCATGTCATCCATGTGTTCCATGTCATCCATGTGTTCCATGTCATCATCACTATGTTCGCCATCACCATGTTCGTCATCGCCTCCGCCATGTCCACCATGGTGTCCTCCTGCGGTGTAAGTCCAAATCTTCACCTGTTCATCACCCTCTGCTAACTGTTCGCGATCGACAGCCAATGTTGTAATGTTAGCATTATTACCTTGAACATTAGTATTAAAAGCATGATCGTCCAGATCGAAATCTTCAGTAGGAGGGTTATCATCTTCAGGTTCGGGTCGCTGAAGGACATAACCAGAAGTAATCTCAATCTCCCCTGTATAATCCTCTCCATAAGGACTAATACCTTCTTCAAGTCCTTCCGCTACTACATCACTGAAATCAATTTCTTCACCTGCTGCGATCTTTTTCTCAATATCAATACCACTCAAAACCGTTAATTTGCCATGATTAGTGATATAGATATCCTCAAAGTTATCTCCAGCAGCATCTCCCACCGCTACATTCAGATTATTCTCTAAATCATCATCATCAGACACCAATCCATCAATAAGTATACTGGTAAGCAGCTCAAAATCTTCACCATTATAGATTTCAATCAATACCCCGTCTTCTGTCACGATACCCGTAACTATGTCAGTAAAGCCATTCCCAGTAATATCACCAGTAGCAACAGAGCCTTTTTCCCCTTCAATACTATCTACTCCTTGGAAAGGATTAAATTCAGCAATTTGTAAGCTAGTATCATTACCATCAACATCTAGTATGCCTTGTTCTTGTAGATTAAATAATGACCTACCATCAAATACTCGAACTGTATGATCCCCTTCAATCTCCATAGCAACAACATCAGTGGTATTATCAGTAACGTTATTACCTGCAAACGGTAGCAAAGAGTTAACATCATCAATATCAATATCTACCCCACCTGTAAAATCTGAACCAAAAGGATTCAAATTAAGGCTTGGTCCTGTGACACCACTACCCCGGAGTAGTTCTATACTTGTACCATCAGCATCTCCCTCTTCATTGCTCAAACCCAACCAAGTATCATTTGTATTCAGAATCACTCGGACAACTGCCATCATACCCGCATCTTCATGGAACAGAATATGGCAATGGTTAACAAAGCTGCCATCATAGTCTTTGAACTGCATATACATTCTGACTAAGGAAGCGTTAGCACCAAATTCTGCTGTACCGTAGGGGTTTGTTTCTGTGACTGTACCATCCTGATGAGTAGGAGGTAGAGCAATGGTATCCCCTTCTATGTAAGGTAGATAAGTATTGTCTAAATCTGCGAGTCGCTGACCGTTAATATCTAAAACTGTAAAAGGATTTTGGTGAATATGGAATGGATGCCATTCTAGGAGCGGAATATCTGGAACACCCTCTGGGAAATTTTCTTCACTTAAACCAGAGATGTTAAAGACATTCCATATTTCCGCTGTACCTAACATTGGCAGGGCTATTGGAGTCTCAGTTCCCGGGAGAAAATACCCACCATTAATTCTGTAAGTTCCCTCGAATGTCTCTACCTCTAAGTCATCTGGATTATTACCTTCGGCGATCGCCCCACCAATATTAGCACTCCAGATATATGTACGTTCCCGATCTACACCAACACCATTCTCGGCTGCATTGACCCTGTCTATCAGTGATTCGACTCTTTCTTCTAGGCTATCATAAGCTTCTGGAATTGGAGCAGGAGCTGTTTCTGGACCAGTTACATCAAAAGTCATCAAAACCTGGGGTCCCCAAGTATAGTGACCGTCATCAAATCCTTGAGATTCCGTACCTTCTGGCAATTTAACCGTCATTGTCTGGATCAACTCTGGGCTATCTTCACCAACAATTTCTGGGGTACCATTAGACAGCAAATAATACTTACCTGGTTCGGTAAAAGAATGATCTATAGTTATCCGTTGCCCTGGTTGGAAGATTGGTGAATCCTCCATAGTCCTGCGAATTTCTTCTGTCGCCCGACCTGGAAAAGAGTCACCATCAAGACCCACATAAGTCATATCCTGAAGTTCGAGAGTCACCTCCCCATCAGGACCAATCTCTTCTTTGTATAACTGAAGAACATGGTGAGAATTAACATCTGAATTTAGGAGCGAAAATGTTTGTAACTCACCAGTTTCTAATTCAAGTGTGGGGTTGTATTGACCATTAATAGTGTGAATAACGTTTTCTGCTGGTGCCTCTAAAACACCACCGCCATATTCAAATATACCGGGATTATTTGTACCATCCTCATTTCTACCCAGGGGTAGTTCGGGGTCATAGAGAACTGGTTTAGCGTTATAACCTATAAATACAGCATCCGATAGTTCATAAATTGGCAGACCATCATCTGTAAATCCTTCGGTTCGTACAGGTGTACCCGCAGGTAATGGAATATCACTTTGGTTGAGGGGGTCATCTGGTGAACCTGGTCGATCTACTTGCTGAATCCCAAAAGTATTAAGGGTCATCAAATAGAAATTTTCTGAGGTTGGGTCCCATTTATCTAGGTCTGGTTCATTATAGCTTGGTAAGACTTCCAGTACACCTACTAACCCTGCTGCTAGTTGAGTATTGGTATATCCATGAAAATGAGGGTGATACCAGTTCATACCCAGAGTTTGGTCTGTGGGAATCTGAATATCATATTCAAAGGTTTCTCCAGAATCTAGTAAATGTAGAACATTATCACCACGACCTAGAGGAGATGTATGGTAACCATGGGTATGTAGGTTAGAAAATGTGTTGGCTGGAGTATTTCCTGCTTCTTCTACCTTAGATAAATTATTTGTCAGAGTAATTTCTACTTTGTCCCCAGGTTCACCAATTAACGTTGGCCCAGGAATCTTGATCTCAGAAGTTGTACCGTCAGGAGCTGTACCCTGATAGCCTCTGAGTAGTTCATAAGGAGTGAAGCTAGGTAGAGTTTCTCCATTTTCATCTAAAACGGGTAGTCCGGTATCAGGATCAAGACGAGGCAACCACGGTACTAATCCATCTGCTGACCTGAGAACCCCTAAACCTTCTATCTCTAATTCATCTAACTCTTCCATCGAGAGTTGTGCTTCTAAGACCTGATCTGGACCCCAGCTCGAAAAGAAATCTCCAGTGTTTCCCTGTGGGTTATTTTGCCACTCTTCAATAGGGTTATAAAAGGGAACTACTACATCTGGGTGAGGCAATACATCAAGATAACCTTCTGGATCGAAGCCTTCACTCCATAATTCAAAATTTTCTTGACCAATAATTTTTGCGTCTCTTAATGCAACGTCAGCCATAATTAATTATTTATACTCCGTAAAACTGATACAATGAGTCACAGTAAAGTGATATTTAATGCTATACAAAATGTTTTCTGTAAGGTTCCTACTGCTATTACCAAGACTGTCGGCGGTATCTCTTCCACAGACATTCACGGTTAAGCCAACCAAATTTTTTAAATTAACCGAGGTATTCAAGTCTCGATCGTTATGATGCTTAATCCAACCTCCCACAAAAAATCAAAAACAATTAATTTAACCTGATAGGACTTGTGTTTGCTATTATTTGCCATTATTTGATTTTCTGTCAGGCTTAAGTTGCCTTTTTTAATTTACTCAAAAAAGCATTATAGGTATTGTTTGCTTCGATACAGATTAAGATTATCTAAATATAACAACCTAGGCACTTAAGAATTTTGTAAACATTGAAATAGAATTATTTCACCTCAAAAAAATTAGTAGTTGGGAAACCTAGAGTGCTTTAGCTAGATAATATCAAATCCAGCAGTATCGTTACAGTTCATATATTGTAGGGGTTTGGAGACTAAACATCTACCAAATTTAGAATTTTTTCCTATTTTAGAATCTTATTCTCCAAAGTAAGCGGACTTGAACTGAAATTGCAGTGTTCGTATTTGAAGACAAGCTCTGATAAAAACAGAGACTGTATTCACATTGCCGCAATTAGAGCAAGTTTTAGAGCTAGGGAACTATCATCCATCAACGATGATTAGCATGGGCTTCCTATTTTGTTTTTGACTCCAAATTAATTTCCACTTAAATACAGCCCGTTACACAATCAATTTTAAGCTACAAAGGTACATATATTGTACAACATTTTATTGCACAAATGTTAAACTTCTTTAATAAATATGTCTGTTTATTTACTGCCAGTAAAAATAACATTTAATTCTATAATTGTTTATAGTATTTTCTCAGATAGTATTGAGAATATAAAAAAATAAATTAGATAAATAGATATTAGGTAAGTCTTTGTCAAAAAAACTTTTATTTTTGTTGATTTGATTGTATAAAATTTTAAAACAATTGATGTATCTACATTCAAATTAAAAATATCTAAAATGTCATCCCCAAAAACTATAGTAATTCTATTTTATCCCTACCCCAAATCTTGTCTTCTTTGGAGAATAGGGAATATAAAATGAGGCAATAGGGAAGGATTTTGAAGTTTATTTCTAGTTTTTAATTATTACAACTCATTTGGAATGAAGGCGTTGCTGATTTTAGGTATAAAACTCATATTTGTCAGATATTGAATAGTTCTTAATTAACTATAAAGGATATCTATAAACGACCATTATTCAGCAAAAACTCTTTTATACTTTATGATTTCTAACTCCTAATTTCACCATTTTATACGTTTATTCAGCAACGGCAGGATTCCTATATAACTATTGGGATCAATGCAAAAAGTTTTTCTGAGGCAACTGATATTAATTATTGTATGAAAATTATGGTAAAGTATCAGTAGCAAATACGTGACTTCAAGTTATATTTTTTTACTTCTTATCAGAGAAATCGAGTATAATTTCTATAATGAGAAGTACAAAGATGTTTGGGGTTCAAAGAATATCAACTCAGAGATAAAAAACATTGAAAAAGACATTTTATTTTGGTATTTTGTAGCTATAGAATCTATTTGGGATCTCGATCCCAAAACAGGAAGCCCGATACAGCAGACAGGAGAGAAAAGGTTTTTGATAACTTTACTTTTTGTTACATAGTTTGTTTTTTGGTAGTCCTGCATAGTAATAGTGAGAATATACATTTTTTTCCTACACTCCCCACACTTCCTATACCATAATTATGCACCACCATATGTTTTTTTCCTGCCTATCTACTTACTAAAGATTTGCTTAAGCATTAGTACCGCTTACCCTAGCTACATTATTACTAAATTACTAACTGGAGTTGCTATGACTTGATCGCTTATCCCACAGTTCTTTAAATGAATTACCACCAAAAATAAAAAAAATGTGAGTTAAAGATGATAATCTAGTTGATAGTAAAGAAATTTTCTGGCACAAATCTATTGGGTTCATCCTTGAGAAGCTGAACCAATAAATGAGTCAGGAATATGGACAATGAATTACTTTGTCCACAGTATCTTGAATCAAATAGAGTGGCCATCATCTGCCCACTCAATAGTTAATCAGTTTCTAACAGAATTAGATGTTCAACTGTGCCAGAAAGCGATGATGCTAGGCAACGCTAATGCGAGCGCAGTCCTGAAATAAACAGAAAAGACCACAGCAAGTTAGAAAAATTAAACAGATAACTATGGCATACAAAAACGCAGTATTAGACGACAAAGCACTGCAAGAGGGCTTAAATAGTATCAACCCAAAATTTGGGGACTTTTGTACTCGTGTAGCAGGTGAAGCATGGGGTCTACCAATAATAGACCAAAAAACCAAAGCTCTAATTACAGTAGCAATAGATGTGGTTAATCAAGATCATGTAGGTCCGGGAAACCCATTTGGCGCTCATGTTAAGATGGCAATGTCTCAAGGAGCAACTTTTGAAGAAATAGAGGAACTGCTGGTATTCACCTGTGTTTATGCAGGATTTAATAAAGCAGCAGGTTGCTTCGGCGCTCTCGGAGAATTAAAAGAGGAATTAAACGAATTATTCCCACCAAAATAATCATAAGCATTTTGATGGGCATCGGTTAACTGGAAGTATTATCAATTTGTTCTGTAATAGATGAATTTGCCAGAGAACTAAGTAACAGACTGTGCTAGCATGGTTCTCGTTGAGTCAAAAAGCTAGACTCATAAGCTTCAAAAATGTTTGGGTCAGTTCAGCAGAACGTGTAGATAAACTCGTAATATCTGAAAAGCAAAGGCAGCAAACTATGCTATCAACTCTGATCAAAAAAGGAGAAATTGCCGACTATTCTAGTCGTGACCAGGAAGCACAAGTCGCTTTCTATGTTCTCCTGTGGAAAAGAAAAGGAATAACCCTCGAACTATTTGATGACTATTGGAGAGATGTTCACGGACCAGTTTGTGCCCGTCTACCAGGTCAGTACCAATATTGGCAATTTCATGTTGCCCATAATGATGGGGGAGTATGGCCTAGTATAGGAGACTTAGTAGGTGCTTCTTCTCCAGAAGAAAACTTTGATGGTATTGCTGAATTAACCTTCAAAACAGTAGAAGACCGCGAAACATGGTTCAAAGCGGCAACTATTTTGATGGATGATGAGCATAATATCTTCAGCAAAGCAATAGGTTATAATACCAACCCTGGTAACTCTATAACCTTCAAAGATGGAATAGAAAATAGTTCTCCTAATGGCCATCAAGGGTTAGAAAAGTACCACTGCATGATTAGGAAAGCTGATGGAGTAAGTGTGGATGATTTTCGCGCATATTTTAAAGAGAGGTTTGCTCCAGCTTTGGCCAAAATGCCTCAAGTGTTGAAACTACGATTACATTTATTTGAGGAAGTTGATAACACTAGGCCAGATGCAGGAGGAGTATCCCACTCTGAAGCACCAGAACTAAATTATCAAGCTGCAGTAGAAATAGCTTACTGGAACCGCTTAGAGTTAGAACTACTTTTTGTATCTAAAGAATATCAAGAGTTAGTGAGTGAACACAGTAAGTATGTCAGACAAATAAGACCATTTCCAGAAAGAAGTGCTTACACATTTGTCAATGATGGTAAAATGACCCTGGCAGGTCAACGAAGCTCAACAGTAGCACAGTTAATTATGGATATTGGAGCTGCCAATCAACTACAAGATGATGTAGTGGATCTAATATTGACTAATCATTTGACTCATTAATTCTTACTTTCAACCAAGTAAAAAAATAACTAACAGGCATATTATGGCGCGTACAAGTTACTATAAAGATTTAACAGCAGATTACTCTAGAGCTGTTCCAGTAGCTGCTGATGTTGCAGCAAAGATGATTGCTGATGCTGAAAAAATCTGCAAGATGAAAGAAGCAACATTACCAACGATCGGACCTGACTATACATTAGAACAAATAGAGCAAGAAAATAAAGATTGGTGGCCTACTCATTGTGAAGCTTTGAGACAAGGACGCGGTGATATCTTAACAGATGAATATCGGGAAGATTTAGTTTATTTGTGTCAAGATGGACCTTATCAGGGTCTAGAACAACAAAAAGAACGGGAACAGCATTGGTGGGCGTTGATTTCTCAACCTGGAGTCATTATGTGCTGGCCAATAGTTATGTTTTCTGGAGAACATACATACTTTGAATGGAAAAGTGTGGATCTCGAAACTAATGAAACTATCGCTAAGGGAAATGTAACTTGGGTACGTCGAGGTCACAGAGGTGGTTGTTACTTAAAAACTGAACAATTAACGTTCTATCGGGATGTATTTGCAGCAGCAGAACTCCTGAAATTGATTACTACATAAAACTAAACATTTAGATACTTAGAACTTAAGGGAGTTGATTATAATTTCAATCTCCCTGTTAATTGTTTTTATATAGCGCTACGCGCAAGTCAGAAGTCAAAAGTAATCTCTGAGTGAGTTTTTCCTTTTGTGGTTATTGGGTTAGCATGACGGGAAACAAGCTGCTATCCTCAACCCAACCTACCACCTAGAAAAGTCTGAGTCCATTGTCAGAGTTGGTATTTAAATTCAATATCGGGAACCTAAGTTTTTTAGCTGAGTTGAAACTAATGAGGAGTATATAGATAGCTATTTTTTTATTAGACGACAAGCTGTAAAATTATAGTTATTCATAAATCTTGGCTAATCAATTTATGTAAATTCATTCGTAGATTATACGCTATAAAGAAAATCAGGAGCAAGAAAAATATGGCAACAGCAACAAAAGGTAAAATTGGAGTTTTAATTGAAGACCATTTCGATTCTACAGAATATCGTAAATTTAATGAATTTTTCCCCACAAAAGGCTATGAAGTAGAATATATTACCCATTTATGGGGACAAAAAGAATTACATTTTGGCTCTAACCCAGAGAATAACGTTGTGGAAGAACAAGTTACAGTTACTACAGAAGTAAATGACGTTAATCCCTCAGAATATAAAGGTATCATCTGTATTGGTGCTTATGCAACGGATAGGTTGCGTTATCAGGTAAACCCCAAAAAAGGCGAAAAAAATCAAGCACCAGCAGTAGCATTTCTCCGCAACGCTGTCAATACAGAAAAAGTTAAATTAGGAGCAATTTGTCATAGTTTATGGCTGTTTTGTGCTGACAATGAAATGCTGAAAGATAAAAAAGTCACCTGCGCTCATAATATCATTTGTGATGTAGAAAATGCTGGAGCAGATGTAATATTTGATGGAGACCAAACAGCAGATTTAGTGATTGATGGTAACTTAATCACCGCAAAGCACCCTGGTGTCACAGATGAATTTATGGAAAAATTTGTGGAAGCGATCGAAGCTAATGGATAATGGATAATTGATAATTAGAGATAGTTTTCATTATCCTTTATGAATTAAATCAAGTACGGTTTTAACCAAAGGTAATTATCTATTATTCACGATCAATTAATGAGACACCCAGACAAAAAACCGGGTTTATTGCATTTATTGTTTTCTGAATGCGAAATTTTGATAAACCCGGTTTCTGCATAAGTCCTAATTAAAAAATTGTAAACACAGTATTAAAGATAATCAAAACATGAGTATCCCAGTAGAGTTTACCTTCTCCGACCTGATCGCCGGGTATGTTACCAAGTACGACTCAGGCACAGATATTTTTGGCATCAAAACAACTGATGGGAGAGAATTTCAAGCCCGACTATCCCCCACCAGTTATGCGAAACTGGTACAAAACTTAGATGAAGCATACCCAGATGCTACAGGATCTATGCGGTCAATGTTAGTACCTGGTCGCTATCTATTCACTTATGGAGTATTTTACCCAGATAGTCCCATATTTGAAGCCAAACAAATAGTATTTGTCGGTCGCCAAGCAGACGACTACATATTTGAAAAACAAAACTGGTGGGTAGACCAGGTTAGGTCTCTAGCTAATTTTTATGTCAAAGCTCAATTTGGTGAAGAGGAAATAGACTACCGCGACTATCGCACAACCCTAAGTCTATCTGGTGCAAAATCACAGGTAAATTTCCGTCAAGAAACTGATACCATCTCCCGAATGGTTTATGGGATGGCTACAGGATACATGATGACTGGGGAAGAAATTTTTCTAGAAGCAGCAGAAAAAGGGACTGAATATCTGCGAGACCACATGAGGTTTGTGGACTTAGACGAAGGTATCGTTTATTGGTATCACGGTATTGATGTACAAGGCGAACGGGAACAGAAAATTTTCGCTTCAGAATTTGGCGATGACTACGACGCTATTCCCGCTTACGAACAAATTTACGCTCTTGCTGGTCCGTTACAAACTTATCGCCTCAATGGTGACCCTCGGATCATTGATGATACGGAGAAAACGATTAAGTTATTCAACGACTTTTTCCTAGATAAAAGCGATCGCGGTGGTTACTACTCCCACCTAGATCCTATTACTCTAGATCCAGTGAGCGAGTCATTAGGGCGGAACAAAGGTACAAAAAATTGGAATTCTGTTGGTGACCATGCACCAGCATATCTAATTAATCTTTGGTTAGCAACAGAAAAACCAGAATATGCAGATATGCTCGAATACACTTTCGACACTATTGAAAAGCGTTTCCCAGACTACGAAAACTGCCCCTTTGTTAATGAAAAATTCTTTGAAGACTGGAGTCCAGACCAGACTTGGGGATGGCAACAAAACCGGGCAGTAGTTGGTCACAACATGAAAATCTCCTGGAATTTGATGCGGATGAATAGCCTCAAACCCAAGGATGCTTATGTTAATCTGGCAAAGAAAATTGCTGATGTGATGCCAGCAGTGGGTAGTGATCAACAACGAGGCGGTTGGTATGATGTGGTAGAAAGAGCATTAGGAGAAGGTGAAAAGACTCACCGCTTTGTTTGGCATGATCGAAAAGCTTGGTGGCAGCAAGAGCAGTCTATTCTAGCTTATTATATTCTGGCAGGAGTTCTAGGAGATCAAGAATATCATCGGTTAGCGCGGGAAGCTGCTGCTTTTTACAACGCCTGGTTCCTTGATACAGAAGATGGTGGGGTTTATTTCAACGTTCTTGCTAATGGTATTCCTTTCTTGGCAAGTGGTAATGAACGGGGTAAAGGTTCCCACTCCATGAGCGGTTATCACTCTACAGAATTATGCTTCCTTGCGGCTGTTTATACTAATCTCTTGGTGACTAAGCAGCCAATGGATTTTTACTTTAAGCCTATTCCTGGTGGGTTCCCTGATAATATTTTGCGAGTATCACCTGATATTTTGCCTCCTGGTAGCATTAAAATTGGCTCTGTAGAAATTGATGGTCAACCTTACAGTGATTTTGATGCTGATAAACTTTTTGTGAAGTTGCCTGAAACTAAGGAGCGGGTGACAGTCAAGGTAAATATTGTACCGAACTGATTAAGTTATATCATCTCCGGTTGAATACTTATGCCTTACCAGGCGTAGTGGACTGAAAAAAAAACTAAAATGGTGCGTTATACCATTGGGGGCGGGTTCATCTGATTTCAGGTTAAGACTCGTTAATTTAAGGGGGAACCCGCCCCTACTATTGCAATATTTTAGGGGTGTCACGCCAGTAGTAGACTAACACAGCTAAATTTAGTGCAAAATTTGTAGAGTGCGTATTTACGGTTAACATTTAGACTGTGAAAGGCATTTAACAAATCATTCTAACGCATAATTTTAATCCTGTGGATAAGCTCCACTAACATTCCTCAACCTAACTTACATCTAAACATCTGAGTATTATTACACTAAATCAAATGGCAATCGAAATTAATATTAAAACAGAAGAAGGAATTAAAGTAGTAGAACTAAGTGGGGATATTGATGCTAACACAGCACCTGATGTTCAAAAACAAGTTGTACCCCTTGCTGAACCAGGTAGCAAAATTCTGATGGATATGACCAATGTGCCATATATGTCTAGTGCAGGGTTACGAATGTTACTATCATTGTATCGACAAACAGAAGCCCAGAAAGGAAAAGTTGTATTAGCAGGGCTTTCTGAAGAACTTCAAGATACTATGTCTGTGACTGGGTTTCTAGACTTTTTTATAACTGCTGAAAAAGTTGATGAAGGAATGGAAAAACTCAAGGAATAAACGAACTAAACCAAATAAGCTACCTATGGATAATTAATAATTAATAATTAATAACTGGAGATTACAAAGTTCTTACAAAAAACGATTTACTTATCTGACTGAAAGTATTACGGGAAAAAGCTTACAGTACCTACTAGTTATGAATAAAGAGTTTCTAACCTTGAGATTGCTGAAAGCCTTAGCTAGCAATAGTTATTCCCAGAACTTCGCACTATCTAGTTAATAATTAATTATTAGAGATACACCATGTGCAACTTTTTCCAAGCGAGAAGGTTTAAGGCGTTTTCATTATTAATTATCCATTATCCATTATCCATTATCCATTATCCATAAGTCATGTTACAAGAGCGTATTGATATTCATCCTACCCATAATCACGGTGATTTTAAACTGCGTAGGGGAAATCCTTTTCCATTCGGTGCAACTATGGTAGTTGGAGGAGTCAACTTTTCTATATTTTCTTCTCATGCTACATCCTGTACATTGGTCTTGTTTCAAAAAGGCGCTCTAGAACCAATGGCGGAAATTCCTTTTCCTGAAGAATTTCGGATCGGGAATGTTTATTGTATGATTGTCTTTGACCTTGATGTTGAAAACATCGAATATGGCTATCGCATGGATGGACCAAATAGTTTCCATGACGGTCAATGGTTTGACAAAAGTAAAATTCTTATGGACCCCTATGCTAAGGTTATTGGGGGTCGGGATGTTTGGGGAGAAATACCAAACTGGGATGATCTTTATCAACACCGAGCCAGAATAGCTTATGATGATTTTGACTGGGAAAATGACCGCCCACTGGAAATTCCTCCACAAGATCAGATTATCTATGAAATGCACGTTCGCAGTTTTACTGCTCATTCCTCTTCTGGTGTTAAACATCCGGGAACATTTGCTGGCATCCGAGAAAAAATTCCTTACCTCAAAGAATTAGGTGTTAACGCTGTTGAGTTAATGCCTGTTTATGAATTTGATGAGTTTGAAAATTCCCGCCCTAGCCCTATAACAGGGGAAATGCTCTACAATTATTGGGGTTATAGCACAGTTGGATTTTTTGCTCCCAAGGCAGGATATGCAGCTACCGGCAAATTGGGAATGCAGATCGATGAGTTAAAAACTCTAGTCAAAGAGCTGCATAAAAATGGCATAGAAGTAATTCTCGATGTTGTGTTCAACCACACAGCAGAAGGAAATGAAAATGGTCCGACAATTTCTTTCCGGGGGATTGACAATAAGACATATTATATGTTAACGCCCGAAGGTTATTACTATAACTTCAGTGGCTGTGGTAATACTATTAACTGTAATAACCCCATTGTGAGAAATGTGGTATTAGATTGTTTGCGCTATTGGGCAAGTGAATATCATATTGATGGTTTCCGGTTTGATTTGGCTTCAATTCTTGGACGTGACCCCTGGGGCGCACCATTAGCAAATCCTCCACTGTTAGAAACTTTGGCTTTTGACCCAATTTTAGCTAACTGTAAGTTGATTGCAGAAGCTTGGGATGCAGGCGGTTTATATCAGGTGGGTTCTTTCCCTGCTTTTGGACGTTGGGCAGAATGGAATGGTAAATATCGCGATGCTATTCGCAAGTTTATTAAAGGTGATTGTACTGTAGGGGAAATGGCACAACGGATACAGGGTTCCCCAGACCTCTATGCTTGGCAAGGTCGCGCACCCGCAACATCTATTAATTTTATTACCGCCCATGACGGTTTTACTTTAGCTGATATGGTGTCCTACAACGATAAACATAATGAAGCTAATGGTGAAAATAATAACGATGGTGCGAATGATAACGAAAGTTGGAACTGTGGTGCGGAGGGTTGGACTGATGATCCAGGAATAAATGCTTTGCGTAGCCGTCAGATGCGAAATGCGATCGCAATTATGATGGTTAGTCAAGGTGTACCGATGTTGTTGATGGGTGATGAAATAGGGCGGAGTAAAAATGGTAATAATAATACTTATTGCCACGACTCGGAACTAAATTGGCTGAACTGGGAATTTCTGGAAACTAATGCTGAGTTATTTAGGTTTGTGAAAAACTGCATTGCATTTCGGAAAGCTCACCCAGTATTGAGAAATCGTAACCATTTCCGAAATCAAGATTATGCTGGTAGTGGGAATTTAGATGTTACTTGGCATGGTACTCAGGTTTGGAATGCTGACTGGTCTTCCCATTCTCGGACAATTGCTTTTATGCTTTGTGGTAAACACGCTAAAGAAGCAACAGAAAAAGATAATGATATTTATGTAGCAATGAATATGCACTGGGAAAGTATCTGGTTTGATATTCCCAGTTTATCAGATGGGAAGAAGTGGTACGTTTTTGCTAATACTGCTTGTAGCTCCCCAGAAGATGCTTGGGTACCAGGCACCGAACCTGTGTTAGATAATCAGCAGGGGTTATTACTTGGCGATCGCTCCGTAGTTATTCTGGTAAGTAAATAAACTCAGAAATGATATTATAAAGAGGCCAAAAATTTCACCCCCTAGTGAAATTGCTAGAAAATCAAAAAATCAACAACAAAGGAAAAATTATGGCTTTTACAGCAACCCTAGAAACAATCAAAGATAACATTGCTAAAATAACATTATCTGGAGAGCTAGATGGGGCTACAGCTTCTGACTTTAAAACAAAAGTAGAGGAGGCAGCAGCTACAAGCCCGAAAAGACTTGTTTTGATGATGCAAGACCTAGAATTTATGGCAAGTGCGGGTCTACGGGTATTGATTTTTGCCAAACAAAAAATGGGAACAGGTGTTGATATTTATATGGTAGGTGTTCAAGAGACAGTAAAGGATACTATTACCAAAACTGGCTTCGATCAAAGTGTTTATTTGCTGGATGAATATGATGCAGCGAAGATAGAAGCTTAATTAATAACCTATTAGAATCTGCCATATCCTGAAAATTTGCTAAACAAAAGGGTAAGTGGACATGGCAGATTTCCTTAATTAAGAAAACCTGATTTTTCCCTACTTTTTTCCTCCAATACTATCTTAATAACAAGTATAGAATCAACATGATATTATACATCAGAGAGCTAGGGCCAAGGTGCAATTATTTCCCAGTCATCAGTACCTAGCCTCTATATTATTAATAGGCTAAGAGTATTATCAGCAATGGGATCTACAGAAGAAAACCTGAGAGAAGAACTAGATTTGCTGCGACAGGAGATGGCCAAAGTCACAGAAGAACTAGCAGCCTTCCGACTAGCTCAAAAAGTATTAACAGAAGTAACGACAGGATGCTCCTCTAGGCCAGGAGGAATTATTAAAGCTGCTTTACAAAAAACTTTGGATGTTTGTGCTGATGTAACCTCTACCGAGAAGGGAAGTTTATTTTTATTAGATCCTGCATCTAAGAAAATTGTAGACGCTATTCTCACTCGCACTGAAGTAACTCCCGAACAACGGACTAAACTAATAGGTAGTGTTTTAGATAAAGGGTTGGCAGGTTGGGTAAGTCGTAACCTTGATATAGGATTGATTAAGGATACAGAAGACGATGATCGTTGGTTAACTTTACCTAATCAACCTTATATCGTTCGTTCAGCATTGGGTGTTCCAATCATCAATGGTCAAGATTTGCGTGGTATTATTACTTTATTGCACTCTGAGCCTAATCATTTTACTCCGAGAATGGCAGAGTCAATGCTAGCTACTGCTGAACAAATAGGGTTAGTTCTGGAAAATGCAAGACTTTATGGACAACTAGATACTTATTCTAAAGCTCTTGACCATGAATTAGAAAAGGGTAGACAAATTCAGATAGATTTTCTCCCTTATGATATTCCTAAGTTGGATGAGTGGGAAATAGTTGCTTGTTTCCATCCCGCCAAACAAGTAGCAGGAGATTTTTACGATGCTTTTCCTCTTGACAATGATCAAATAGGGTTAGTGATAGCGGATGTTTGTGATAAGGGAGTGGGTGCAGCATTATTTATGGCTTTATTCCGCAGCTTAATTCGCATATTTTCTTCTCAGGAAAATAAATTACAAGAAACTACAACTTCAATAATTAATTTGGCTCACCATAAAGCTCTTCAAGCTGTTCGCCTTACGAATGACTATGTTGGGCAAAACCATTGGCAAATGAGTATGTTTGCTACATTATTTTTTGGGGTGTTAGATCCAAATACAGGTTTACTCAGCTATGTGAATGGAGGACATGAACCACTTTTTATTATTAATCAAGACGGTATAAAACAGATGCTAAATTCTACCGGACCTGCGGTAGGGATGATGCCAAATATGAAGTTTGAAATTAAAGAAGTTCAGTTAGAGCCTGGAGAAATACTAATAGGTTATACAGATGGCGTAACTGAAGCAAAATCACCGGAGGGAAAATTATTTACAGACAAAAAGCTAAAAGAACTGGTGGAAAAGCCTGCTGCTTCTGCATCAGAATTGATAGAGCGCATTAAAAATAAGTTGTTTGATTATATGGAAGATGCAGCACAATTTGATGACATTACAATGTTAGCAGTGCGGAGAAATTAACTAAAACCTTTAGCAAAAAATAAAAAGAAGGAGTATTTATGGAAGCATTAATATTACCAGGAAAACTAGATAACTTAGGACAAATTCGTCAGTATGTTAAGTCAGCAGCAACAGAAGCAGGTTTAGAAAAGAAAGCATCATATAAATTATGTTTAGCAGTAGATGAAATAGCAACAAATATTATTACTCATGGCTATGATGAGAATGGATTAGAAGGAAAAATATCTGTAGAAGCTAAAATAGATGAAAAAAGTTTAACCGTTTATATTGAAGATACAGCAAAACCTTATGATCCTACTACAAAAGAAGCACTTACGGAAGAAGACTTAAAAAAAAGAATAGAAGAGCGCCCCCCTGGTGGTTTAGGAGTTCACTTAGCTTATCAAAGTGTTGATAAATTTATTTATGAAAATATAGGCGATCGCAATCGTAATATTTTAGTTGTGAATAGGACTACAACATAATAATATGAAATACGTTAATGTTTGCTACTAAAAATTGATAGGGAGATGGGGAGATGGGGAGATAAGGTGATAGGGTGATTCGTAAGTATTAAGTAGCAGAAATTTTTTGTATTTCATACTAAGAATAATTTTACTTAATATGCTAAATCAAAACTACTTACAGTACTTTTTAGGATGATGAGGTACAGTTGAAGACTAATTTCTCTTCCCTATTTACTAAAGTGATAAAACTTTGTACCTGACTAACTCCGAAACTGCTGTTAAACCAGGTGACTTACTACAATTTCACCTAGTTGCTGTCTGCGAGAGTTAGATGCTTTTAAAAAAGGAGTGGAAATTTGGCGGTCGCTTGGGTATCAAGTAGAATATTTACTATAATTTAATGATATTAGAATCTTCAAGGTGGGTATAAATTAACTAAAACTATTTCTAAAAAATTCAAAAAAAGGAGCATTTATGGAACCTTTAAAAGTACCTGGTAGCCTAGACTCTTTACAAAAAATTCGTCAATATGTGGCCTCAGCAGCAACAGAAGCTGGTATACAAAAAAGAGGATATAAATTATGTTTAGCAGTAGATGAAATAGCCACAAATATTATTACTCATGGCTATGAAGAGAATGGATTAGAAGGAAACATATCTGTAAAAACTGAAATAGATGAAAAAAGTTTAACCGTTTATATTGAAGATACAGCAAAACCTTACAATCCTACTAACCCAGACATATTAGAAGAAGAAATTTTAACAACAAAAAAAAGTTTAGAAGAACGCTCTATCGGTAGGTTGGGAATATTCTTGATCTATGAAAGTGTTGATAGATTTATTTATGAGAAATTAGAATCGGGAAATCGTAATATTTTAGTTGTTAATAGGACTACAACATAATAGGAATAATTGTACTGAATATGCTAAATCAAAACTACTTAAAACCAGGTGACTTAGTACAAGTTATTTCGCCTAGTGGCTGTCTGCGAGAGTTAGATACTTTTAACAAAGTGAGTAGAAAGTTGGCGATCGCGTGGCTATCAAGTGGAATATTTACCATGATTTGATGATATTTGAATGTTAAAGGTGGGTATAAATTAACTAAAACTATTTCTAAAAAACTCAAAAAAAGGAGTATTTATGGAACCTTTAAAAGTACCTGGTAGCCTAGACTCTTTACAAAAAATTCGTCAATATGTGGCCTCAGCAGCAACAGAAGCAGGTTTAGAAAAGAAAGCATCATGTAAGTTATGTTTAGCAGTAGATGAAATAGCAACAAATATTATCACTTATGGTTATGATGAAGTTGGATTAAAAGGAAATATATATCTGGAAACTAAAATAGATCGGGAAACTCTCGCTATTATTCTTGAAGATACTGGAATACCGTATGACCCGACAATAAGAGAAACTGTTACAAAGGAAACTTTAAGAAAACTTTTAGAAAAAAAAGACCCAGGTGGCTGGTGGCTGTACTTCATGATGGAAGGTGTTGATGAATTTAAGTATGAAAGAGTAGGCGACCGAAATCGTAATATTTTAATTGTGAATAGGACTAAAACATAATAGAAATAATTGTACTAAATATGCTAAATCAAAACTACTTAAAACCAAGTGACTTATTACAAGTTATTTCACCTAGTGGCTGTCTGCGAGAGTTAGATACTTTTAACAAAGGAGTAGAAATTTGGCGATCGCGTGGCTATCAAGTAGAACTAACTCCTGGCTATGATCAGCAATGGGGTTATTTAGCAGGTACAGATGAAAGTCGTCGTGGTCAATTAGCAGCAGCTATTAATAATAAAAATATTAGTGGGATTCTTTGTGCTAGGGGTGGTTATGGTGGTACTAGGTTACTCGAAAATTGGCAATGGCCACCAATATTTACACCTAAATGGTTGATTGGTTTTTCTGATATTACAGCCCTACTCTGGACTTTTAGCAAGCTGGGCTTTCCCTGCGTTCATGGTCCATTATTAACTACTTTAGCTGGCGAGCCACAGTGGTCAATCCAACGACTGTTTGATTTAGTAGAGGGTCGTCCCTTAGAACCTTTAAAAGGAAATGGTTGGGGTGGTGGTCAAACGTCAGGCCATTTAATGCCAGCCAATTTAACTGTAGCTACTCATTTATTAGGTACCAAGTATCAAGCAGATTTGAGTGGGACAATTTTAGCTTTAGAAGATGTGAATGAAGCTCCTTATCGTATTGACCGAATGTTGACCCAGTGGCGGATGGCTGGTGTTTTACAGCAGGTTAAAGGTATTGCTCTGGGGCGGTTTAGTCAGTGTTCCCCTGGACGAATGGATCGTACTGAGTTTACTGTGGAGGAAGTATTACGCGATCGCTTGGCTGATTTAAACATTCCTATTGTGTCTGAGCTTCCGTTTGGCCATGATAGCCCTAATGCTGCTTTACCTGTGGGAGTCGAAGCTCATCTTGATGGAGACGAAGGTATTCTAGAAATTATCAGGAATTAAGGAATTTTTATATCATGTCTGGCTGAATAGTTAGAATTAAAGTTTGTAGTAGGGCTTCAGCCCTAAATTATAGGGTAGTGGTGTACAAGTATTGATATTCAGATAAAAAGTGAACTAGGGTTAGAGTATTCTTTTAAAACCTAGAATTTGGGCACTTTTCTGTTCCCTGTTCCCTTCCTTGAGGCTAAATCACTACATCTACAGGACTACCAATTATAGATAGGGCTAAAGCCCTACTACAAACTAAAACTTTTTTATCATGGATTATCCGAACATCATATTAGTTAGCAATTATCATATTTGACTACTTCCGACTTATTTCATTGTTATGGGAGTAGGATTTCTAAGTATTCTTCATCTTTTCCCAAGACTTAGGAATGAGGATTTTATTATCTACACAAGTTGAATTGCTTACAGCGGTTTTCATATTAATAAACCACAATGATACTGACTCCTTACTCCTTA
>NZ_JBNHER010000058.1:0-13322 GCF_050015975.1 Dapis purpurea BLCC-M126
GGCTTTAAACCACAATTATTTAATTAACAATTAATAATTAATAATTCGGTAAATAAGAGATTATTCCATATCTAAAGATTTTCCCAAAAAATTCTTAACTTAACAGTATTGGATTATTTTAAGTTTCTCAGAGCAGAGAATAGAAAAGAGGACTATCTAACTACAATAGAAGAAGAATGATAGCTATTAAATCCTAAAACATTTTAGGTGATGGTTTAGATTTAAGCAAGCAGAAAACATAAAGCTGAATGCTGATATCTATAAATAGTAAATATACAAATAATTATCTGACTAAATTAGGAGGTTATATTTTATGCCGGAGTCTCAAGTAAATCTTTCTAAACAAAATTCTGCACCCGCTATTTCAGTAGAAAATGTGAGCATTTTTTACGGAGATTTTAAAGCAGTGAAAGATGTTTCATTAGAAATTCCTAAAAATCAAGTAACTGCTTTTATCGGACCTTCAGGTTGTGGTAAAAGTACATTATTACGATGTTTTAATCGCCTCAATGATTTGATTAGTATTTTCCATTTAGAAGGTCGTATTCTTTATCATAATCAAAATATTTACGACCCAGATATTGACCCTGTAGAAATTCGCCGTCGGATCGGAATGGTGTTTCAAAAACCTAATCCTTTTCCTAAGTCAATTTACGATAATATTGCTTATGGAGTAAGAATTAATGGTTTGGCTAAATCTAAAGAAGAAATGGATGAAATAGTCGAGCGATCGCTACGACAAGCTGTTCTTTGGGATGAGGTTAAGGATAAATTAGGGCAAAGTGGTTTTGCTCTGTCTGGAGGCCAACAACAACGTTTGTGTATTGCTCGTGCAGTTGCTATTAGTCCAGATGTAGTTTTAATGGATGAACCTTGTGCTTCTCTTGACCCTATTTCTACTATAAAAGTAGAGGAGTTAATTAACGAACTAAAGGAAAATTATACCATTATTATTGTGACTCATAATATGCAGCAAGCAACTAGGGTTGCTGATGTAACTGCCTTTTTTAATGCGAAAGCTGAAGAAGGTGGTAAACGCTTTGGTTATTTAGTGGAATTTGATGAAACTCATAATATTTTCCAAAACCCAAAGGAAGAAGCTACTCAACAGTATGTAAGTGGTCGTTTCGGCTAAAATTTTGTTTTTTATCATCGTTTTTTTTGGGCTTGATATTAATCAAGTCCTGTATTCTTTTTATACTATGCCTAAAAAAAGGCGTTGCTGATTGGTAATGATTTTTAGATTAAGTAAAACGTGAAAAAAGTATATTTTACGATATTACCTTCAGCTATTGACCATTACATTTCAGCAACGCCTAAAAAAAGAATGTGACAAATGGTATAGGTAATAATAAGCCTGATAAATGTTAGCTACAAATAGCTAGTCTATTTATTAGGAATCAAAATAAATGGGTTTTATACTATTTTTTAGATTTAAACTTATCTTTTTAGTTAAAGAAACATTTCCTGTAAAATATTCTACTCATTCCAATTATTTATAACATTATTTTTTCAAATTGGTATAATACTATTTCTCTATGAAGTTATAATGATAGAGGTTTTCACAAAGGTAGACTACAAAATTTCTTCCTTCTCTCCTAGATAACTAAAGCCTTCTTCCTTTAAACTCAAATCTCTGTACTCTATATTAATGAAAACTGCTATAATATAATATACGAATAGTACAAATTAAAATGTTGCTTGAATTTGTTTCTAGGTAGAGTGGAGAGGCATAAATATCTCAATATTTTGGTTAGTTTTACAGAGTATTTTACTCTAAGTATCTATCCATAAATTTAGTATAATTAGGTATAAAAAAATTGTCTTATTCCGCTTACTCGCCAAATATTTTTAATCTCTTTCCCTGGTGAATCCTGACTTCTGACTGCTGAATACTTAGGCAATCTATAATATTTAGTTTATTTTCCGACTAGATTACAAATAATCTTTAGAATTAGAAAACTCTCTATTTCCATAATTTTCTATACTATATATAATATACTATTTTTACTTTTTTATTTTAGTATCTGAATTATATAAATTTACTGACTATTTTTCTATCTGAAATAAACCAAGTTTATCTTGGCAACGTTCAACATATAAACTAGCAACATGATCGGTATAGTTTTGCCTTTTCACTTCTTGAAAATATGCTAAAGCTGCGGCAAATTTACCTATCTGCCAACCCTTAATTCCTTTATTAAATATTGATAGAGTTGTAATTTTTTCCGGTTCAATAATATTATTTTTAGTACCTAGTAACTCATAAATATTGACCGCCTTCTGCTTTCCACGCAGAGTCACTTGATCAATCCACCTGTAATAAATTTTGTCACAATAATTAGGCTGATTATCCTGATTATTTTGAATCTGGTTACCAAAATTTTCTTGGCTATTAAGACTATTATGTTTAGTTTCTATCCGTTTTCCTGTTTGATAGTTATTTTGACATCTTTCTATTTCAGAAATGACTTGCTCACTCACAATAATTGAGCATCCATAAGTCTTAGTTAAACTTTCTAAACGTGATGCAGTATTAACCACATCTCCAATAACTGTAGAATCCATTCTTTTTTCAGAACCCAAAGTACCAATAACACCAATACCTGTATGAATACCAATACCAATTTTTAGAGGTTCTTTCAGATTATATTTATGATAATCAACATTAAAATCTTGCAAACTTTCCTGCATCATTACAGCAGCTTTTAACGCATTAAAACTATGACATTCATATTTATCAAATACTGCCATAATTGCATCACCTAGGAATTTATCTATAAATCCTTGATTAGACGAAATACAAACACTCATTCGCTGAAAAAAAGAATTTAACCACTTAAAAGTATCTCGTGCGTTTTGTAATTCAGCTATTGCTGTAAATCCTCTAATATCACAAAATAAAACTGTTAATTCCTCTTCTACAACATCACCAAGCTGAATCGAGTCTACTCCTTGGGGTGCTATTCTGGATAAAAATTGGTCTGGTACAAACAATCGAAATTTCTCTGATAAAAGCTGATTAATTCGTAATGCAGCTGATAGTTGTAAATTACTTTTTTCATCTGTTTGTTGACTATTTTCAAATTGCGTAGCTTGAGAACGTATTTGATTTAGCTGCAAAATATTAGCTACCTTTGCTATAAGTAAACGAGTATTAAATGGTTTCGTAATATAGTCATCCCCCATCAATTCTAAACCTTTCAATTTAGATTTTTCATCATCTAAGGCTGTTAAAAAAATTATGGGAATTGTTTTTAATTGTGGATTCTGACGTAAGGATTGACAAACTTCAAATCCATCAAATTCAGGCATCATTACATCTAGCAATATCAAATCAGGCGGAGATTGACTAGCAAATTTTAGTGCTTCTTTGCCATTGTTTGCTGATATAGTGGTGTAGCCTTCTAATGCTAATAGTTCTTCTAATAGAATTAGATTATTTGGCTCATCATCAACCACTAGAATACATGGCTGCTTCTTAGACATATCATTTAGTAAAATTTATTAACTTTGACTAACTCAATTTTTTAGGTTTTGAGAGTAATTTGATAATCTTATGATAGTAGATACTAAAAGTTTAATTAGAACTTTGAATCAAGTCTCAAGACTTAATTAACAAAATTTTTAAAAGTAATTAGAAGGCAATTATTTATTTATATCTTTGCCAGTAGCATAGTTGAAAGATTCAAAATAACTTGGATAACTTTAACTCTTATGATGAAACTTTTCACTCAACTTAAACCTGAAAAATCTTCTTGCCTTGTGCCTGCTATTTCTAGAAACCAGAAACTTTTTCAGCAGACCATAATTAAGTTATAGCTTCAGGGTTTCACCTAAGAGAAAAGTATTCACTGTATTAGCTTTACCTGTGTTTAGCAATCTTAACTTTTGCTTTACTTGCTATATTGCCAAATAAATTCTCGAGATACCCCTAACCAAAAATGAATACTTCTAAGAGTTTTATACCTCCGTGCAAAATTATTCCGTGACTATATGTTTCCTCTTTTTAGTTTAGCCTTTAATTCTAAAATAGATATAGCAACTCTAAATGATTTGTCAAAAATTCCACAGTATCTCATAAATATAATTGTTCATTTGAACATCCTGCTCAGGGTATGGTTTGATTCGATAATGCTTAAAAAACTGGCTAGTCAATTCGATGTTTCTACTTGATAACAAAGTTGATGTTCCTCTCCTGACCACTTCCTAATATCATGGCCGTGACTTGGAAAACTTAGTGCTCCTAGCACTTATAGCGGTTTTCACAAAGGTAGACTACAAAAATTCTTCCTTCTCTCCTAGATAACTAAAGCCTTCTCTCCTAGATAACTAAAGCCTTCTTCCTTTAAACCCAAATCTCTGTACTCTATATTAATGAAAATTGCTATAATAGGTGCATAGTTAATATTCCGAATTACTCGAGATTATCTAATATTTAGTCAGTTCACTTAATATTCAAACTTACATTTCACACTTCAAAATGTAGCATAAAAAATCATTAGTCACAGGAAAATCATAGTAGTCAATAGAAGTAAATAATCAAGTATTTATGATTAATATTGTTCTGATAATTTGACAAATTATAAAAGTCAATGAGAATGATTGATATAGTATAAATACTTGGTCAGTTACCGTTTTATATACTACTTTTAATGTTATGATTTGACCTGCGGAATTTGAGTTCAAAAAATGGTAATAAATATTATATATGTTTACTATTTTTGAGAAATTTACCACTTTATGATATAGTAAATATTTCGTATCCCAGACTAAGTTCTCTAGAAACAATTATTTTTGATTCTTAAAACTAATCATTTTCAGGAGAATGAGACTTAAATATTTTGACTAATTAATGACTTTAATTAGAAAAATAACAGAGATACTTTATATTTGTTATTTAACAGATAATTTTTATATCAACCCCAATCAAAAATCTAAATACTGAGAAAAAAATTAGCTCAGTAAAATCTTCTTTGCTTTGACTAATTACTCAGCAAAGACTTTATAAGATCAATCATCTGCTCAATATTTAAAGGCTTACTAAGATAAGCCGATGCACCAGCATTCAAGCATTTTTCTTGATCGCCCGACATTGCCATAGCAGTCACAGCAATAACTGGTACAGAATGCCATATAGAATGAGCCTTAATTTTCTTAATTAATTCTAACCCATCAACCTCTGGCAACTGAATATCCATCAAAATTAAATTAGGTAAACTTGGAGAAGTAACCAAAGGAGAATTAATCGTATCAAGCATAGTTTTACCATTACTAATTAACTCAACTTCATAGCCCTCTATCTCCAATACTTGAGAAATTAAAAGTTGGTTATAAGGTTGATCTTCAACAATCAAAATCCTAGCAGATTTTTCAGATTCTAATCTTTTATCAGTACCACCCTCTGAAGATACCTTATAACCCTCTTCTGATGCCGAGCTAACTGTTAATTCTTCTCGCATTTCTGTTAATGGTAACCAAACACGGAAAGTGCTACCCTTACTAACTTGAGAATCTAAAGAAATAGTTCCACCATGTAATTCAGCCAATCTTTTTGTCAAAGCTAGACCTAAACCCGTACCTTCATGTCTTCTAGATAAAGAAGAGTCAATCTGTTGAAAAGGGCTAAATAATATTTCCCACCTATCTTCAGGAATACCAATTCCAGAATCTTTTACCTCTAAACATAAATAAGGTGTACTAGAATTAATTGGAGAACAATCAGGTCGATAATTACCTTGAACTTGACTACCATAAGCTAAATATCCACTCAGTTTAACTTGCCCCCCTTCAGGCGTAAACTTAATAGCATTAGAAAGTAAATTAATAATTATTTGCCTAACCCGACGCTGATCCAGATAAACTGTAGATATACGATAATCCAATTCTAGGGATAAAGCCAATCTTTTTTTATCAGCTCGTGGCTGAATCATTCTCAAACAATCTGTACAAACTTCGTGAATATTAATTAGCTCTAAACTTAGCTCTGTTTTCCCAGACTCAATCTTAGATAAATCCAAAATATCATTAATCAGTTGTAATAGATGTTGACCGCTTTTTTGAATGAGTCGAACTTGATTAACTTGGCGATCGCTTAACGGCTCAGATATTTGTCGTTGCAGTAAATCAGAAAACCCTAAAATACTATTCAGTGGAGTTCTCAATTCATGGGACATAGAAGCCAAAAACTCTGATTTTAACTGAGAAGAACGCTCTAATTCTTCATTAATTTGACGTAGACGTTCTTGAGACTGTGCCCTTTCTATAGCCACACCTAAAGTACGACAAGCTGCAAATAACATATCCTTTTGAGCAGCTTCTTGTAGTTTTTGCAGATTACGAGATTCTAGGGTTAAAACACCAATAATTGTCCCATCTGTAGCTGGAATTGGGAAAATTCCTAGTTGGCCAATGCCTGGATGGCGAAATCCTGGTATAGAATTAGGTTGATTAGCATAATCTTCAACATACATAGGTTTGCCACTCTCTACTACTTGCCACAAAATTCCTTGACCATAAGGAATACCTTGTTTCAACAAACCTTCCATTTCAGCTACTGCTATTTCACCGTAAGTAGCAATAAATTGAGAACTAATTTCATTAGAAATTGGCCCTGCTTGACGATTTTTTCCTTCCCCATTGATAACTTTGACATCCCCAAAAGCAGCATTCATTACCTCTACGAGATAATTGAGGGCAAATTGGGCTATTTCTCTTAAGCTGTCTGAGTATTGCAGTCGTTCGTTGAGACCTAGAAGAAATCTTAATCTTCTTAATTCAGCATTGAGACTAGCTTGAGACTTTTGATATATACTGACATCCCGAAAGGTTAATAGATGACCACCATCTGATGTGAGGGTACAGTCTACTTTCAGGGAAATACCGTTAGATTGTTCAATATATAGTAATTGACTTTCTGTTTCTATTTTGAGCAAACAGTTTTGTAGTTGTTGATATTGTTCGGTTGACCAATAACCTTGAGCAACTATTTCCGCAAAGATGACATCGCTATGGGGTTTTTGAGCTAACCACTCTGGTAATAATCCCCAAATTTCTGGCAGTTTCTGATTAAATAGAATTAAGTGATTAGAATTATCGAACAGAGCAATACCATTATCTATTTGGTTAAGGATAAGTTCTTGCTCTTCCTTCCACCTTTGTAAATCAATTTCAAAATCATCCATTTTTTATCTGTATATTTTTATATTTTTGTCACTGCTAATTTATTAGAAATAGGACTTACGCAAAGAAAACCCGTTTCTACAATAAATCCTTGGTTTGAACAATAGACATCTAAGAAAAAATCAGGTTTGGCGGTTTCGTGTAGGTAAGTTTTCTATAAAGATAAATTAAGCTTATTTACAAAACTTTACATTTATTTATATTTATTAACAGTGATAGTAGTTAGATTATTTTGTGATCCTAACCACACCAAAGATATTTTATTGGAAACCTTTCGTTGGAGGCTCCCCTGTTTTAACTACTATTCTTTATACAGTTTCACGAAAATCAAAAGTCAGTACGGTTGATTTCCTGTGGAATGCTCCGCAAACACAAATCGCCCGTACAAAAGTCATGCATTAATTTGAGGAAATTATTTCACCTATGTAGTTGGAAACTATTTGTGAAATCTTTAAAAAGACGTTGCAAATTTAGCCATAAATTGCCTTAAAGGATTGATATAAATGAATTTGATAATTTACAATTTGATACAAAAATTACAAAATTTACTACGTTATACTGATAAATTACTGTCAGTAAAAGTTTACAGCTAGGGCAATTTCATTATTGATTTTGAATGGATGAATTATATTAAAATGATGCAATCGGAGTAATATAAAATCATAAATTTATTAACTACAAAGTTTAATCATTAATTTACTCCATTTTTTTAGATACTATTTGTAAAATCAACTATTAAAGCTTGAATAAAGCCAGAGATGAAAATACTATTTCTTGATAGAGTACCAGTATTCATACTCTTAAACTTATTAGGCGATCAATATTTATGTTTTAGCCTATTCTCTATTCCCTATCTCCTTTCCTATATTTGCTTGACAAACAATCTGTTACACTTAAAAATCAACATAACTACTCTATGTTTTTAACTTTATTGTAGATCAAGCTATAGTAATTCTCACCCTTGGTGAGAAACAGATTTTTGGTTTTAGGGAATAGAGAATTAGGGAAGAGAAAAAAATACTTTACCTCATAAAAATGAGAACCAGTAGATATTTTTTATGAATCTGGAAAAGTTCGCTTTAATTCATCAATCAAATCATCAATCTCTTCTAGTGCTTGATTAACATCGATTCTGAGTGTACCTAAATCAGGCTTTTCTAGAAGTTTTACTAAAGATTCCCGCTTATTTTCAATAGTAGCTAATCTTGCTTTGATTGTCTGTGAGTCCATTGTAAATTCCTGATATACTCTAGTTAATACAGTATTTTAGTTTAACTCATTGATATCCTCATCTTGATTAATGGCAAATGTTTTAACAGGAGATGCCAAAAACTTCAAACTAAAACTCAGGGCACGGCGGTAATTTTATATCACTTTTATCCCTATCATTAGGAACAACCAGGCACTGTTAAAAGGATTATAGACTGTTATTTTTTCAAACTTCGACTTACTTGAAGATTTATCATCCTAATATTGCAAGTAAACAAAGCTAATTTTCAGATGATAAATATATATTCATTATAAAAAACTTGATACAAACTGTTCCTATCTCGTTAATGAAATTTTAATGTGAGTCTCCTAATCAAAAATCATATTTTTACATCTCTAACAATCAACAGTCTCTGGTTCTTGAAAAAAATATTCTATATATTATAAATGTCTAAGTTAGACCCAGATCAGGAAGCTACAAGTGTTAGTAAAGACATATTAAAGCGAATTACATCTCTGAAAAAAGAAAATGAAAGATTGTATAATATTTTAGCAATAGATGTTTGGGCATTAGCGAAGACTATGGATGAATTTCAGCCTGGATTTTGGGCAGCTTTCATGAAAAATCGAGATAAAGCTTTAAAAAAATTTATGGCTGATACAATTAAAAATAAGCAAAAAGATGATACTACTCCACCTTTCCTGCGTTAATTTAACTTCAAAAACTTACACATTTATGAAAAATATATAGCAGTACGAAATTGTTGGTTAAAAAATCTAAAATAGATACAAATTTTGAACCTGTTACCGAATAATTAAGGTTTAAAGCCTCTCCTTTAAAGGAGAAATAAGAAAAAATTTTCCTTTGATTCAATCCTCTTCCTAAAAGGAAGAGGTAATTATCAATTATCCATTATCAATTATCAATTATTGAAACCCTTTATCCTGCTTCCTAATGCTACAGGTATTGTCTGGCATCCCACCTATTAGGGGATTGCTGATAGATCGCTTTGCAGATAATTAGATTCAGGAGATATTGATTATACAATTACAACATATACTTGATAAATTATTAATAATTAATAATTATTAATTATTAATTATTAATTAAATAATTCAGGTTTAAAGCCTCCTCTTTCAAGAGGAAAAAAAGAAATAATATTTCCTTATATTCAATCCTCTCGGTTTTAACCAGAGGTAATTATCAATTATCCATTATCCATTATCAATTAATGAATGACTTTACTTAGAAAAAAATTAGATGAAAAGAAAAAAAAAGTTGACCTAAAATCATGGTGAAGGTAAGATATTTGTGTAAACTACTAACTTGTAATTAGCTCATAGCTAATACAAAAAGTTAAGTATCAAAACTTTGAAATTATATTCACATATTAATAATATGCTACGCCAAATTTCATTAGCGACAGTCGGATTGGTTCTAGGTGGAATTATTTCTGTAATTGGAACAGCAGCTTACTTTACTAATAATCCCACACTTAACTTAGCAGGATTCTTTTACGGAATTCCCCTACTTCTGGGAGGACTTGCTCTTAAAGCTTCTGAACTTGAACCAGCACCTTTTACTCAACCAACTACTGAAGAAATCATAACTCTAAGGGAAAAACAGGCTACTCCTGTGCAAAATCAACTACGTCAAGATGTGACTCGCTATAGGTATGGCCAAAAAGTTCATTTAGAAGAATCTCTTGCTCGCTTAGGTTTAAGTCCGACAAATGAGGAGAGACCAACACTCCAAGGATTAAGAGAAATAGCTATCAATGGTTGTTATACCTTAGTGCTAGAATTTGATTCTTCATTAATTAGCTTAGACACTTGGCAGGCAAAACAGGATAAATTATCAAGTTTTTTTGGGCCAAATTTACAGGCAGAAGTAAGTCAACCTACAGAGGGAAAGATTGATGTCGCTCTAATCACTACTCCAGAAGTAGAAAAAACATAATTTTTAATCTGAAGTCTTCTGGGATTGAAGATTTAACAAATAATGTTTTTTCCTGACTAGAAAAAAATTGAGGAGTTTTCAACCTACTTTTCCAGACGCACTACATACCATTGGATAAATTGGCCAGGACTAAATTCATACTCACAATAGGTATCTTTTAGTTTCTGAGCTTGAGCATCTAGGGAAGATAATTTTTGTAAATCTCTAGGTAAATTAGATTTTTGTTGAGATATAATAACTCGCAATTTTTCTAGTAGTTCTATACCCGTCAGAAATTGCTCAGGTTGATTTGGCTCTAACACTACATAGTTTTCTTCTTGGTACATTAGTGAATTAGGCATTTTTAGAAATAAAATTTGTTAACAAGTATGATTAATCATTGATATTATAAAATCAAGTAAAATCAACCACTGTATATAGTTGGTTTTAATACTTAAAAAACAAGTAAATCTACAAATTAGTAGAGGTTGACAAGAAAAGGATGTATGAGAGTATAATATAAAATCAATGAAATATTGCTAGAGTAATGGTAAATTATTGTGAATGCTAAAGTAAATAAATTAGCAAAAACAAAATAGAGCAAATTATCAAGAAATAAAATCAAAGAAAAATTAAGTTTCTATCTAACTTGTAGCTCCAAAGCAATATTCAAAGATTAACTCTACTAACTAACTGATAAAATAGTAGCAATTTGCACTTTTAGCCATGATAACCCCATCTCAAATTTCAACACCTAAAGAGGAAAAACCTTCTAAGCTAGAAGGCATAAAAGAAAATAGTAATTTCTTGCGGGAACCTCTGGCAACTCAACTTCTGGAAGATACAAATCATTTCACTGAAGAAGCTGTTCAAATACTCAAATTCCACGGTTCTTATCAACAACATAATAGAGATAATATAGTTAAAGGGCAAGAGAAAGATTATCAAATGATGCTTCGCACCCGCAACCCGGGTGGGTTTATTCCGCCACAACTTTTTCTCACCTTAAATAGTTTGTCTCATGATTATGGAAACGGAACACTTCGTGTGACAACTAGACAAGGTTTTCAGTTGCATGGAATATTAAAGAAAAATCTCAAAACAGTCATATCATCCATTATAAAAAGTATGGGTTCGACACTAGGTGCTTGTGGAGATTTGAATAGAAATGTCATGTCTCCACCAGCTCCCTATAAAAATCGTCCTGAGTACGAATATGCTAAAGACTATGCTAATAAAATAGCAGATTTATTAGCACCACAAACAGGAGCATATTATGAGATTTGGCTAGATGGAGAAAAAGTAATTAGTGCAGAAGAAGCTCCTGAAGTAAAAGCGGCTAGACAACTGAATATTAACGACACAATATTCCCAAATAGTGAAGAACCAATTTATGGTACTCACTATATGCCGAGAAAATTTAAGTGTGCTGTGACAGTTCCTGGAGATAATTCCATAGACCTATATACTCAGGATGTTAGTCTGGTTGTGATTACCAATGAAGCAGGAGAATTAGAAGGATTTAATGTTCTAGCAGGTGGTGGTCTAGGTCGCACTCATAGAAAAGAAGATACTTTCCCTTGTTTAGCCCAAGAAATAGGATATGTGACCAAAGAAGATATATTTGATTTGGTCAAGGCTATAGTAGCTACTCAAAGAGATTATGGCGATCGTAGTAAGCGTCGCCATGCTAGAATGAAATATTTACTCCATGACTGGGGAATAGAAAAATTTAAGGCCAAGTTGGTAGAATATTTTGGTAAATCCATTGCTCCCTTCAGACCTCTACCAGAATGGAAATATTTGGACTTCCTAGGATGGCACGAACAAGGAGATGGGAAGCTATTTTTAGGAATTTCAGTAGAAAATGGTCGTGTAAAAGATGAAGATTCATTTCAGCTAAAAACAGCTTTGCGAAAAATAGTTCAGTTGTTTAAGCTACCGATGCTGTTAACAGCTAATCACAATATAATTCTGTATGAAATTGAACCACGGCAGCAACAAGCAATAGAACAAATCTTCACTCAGCATGGCATTAGCAAAGAAAAAGATATTGACCCTTTAGTGCGCTACAGTATGGCCTGTCCGGCATTTCCGACTTGTGGACTAGCAATGACAGAATCAGAAAGGGCATTGCCTGGCATACTGGGACAAATTAGGTTATTGTTGGACAAGGTGGGGCTAGGACAGGAACATCCTGTAATTAGAATGACAGGATGTCCCAATGGGTGTGCTAGACCCTACATGGCGGAATTAGGATTTGTCGGTAGTGCTCCTGATGCTTATCAGATTTGGTTAGGGGGTTCACCCAACCAAACACGACTGGCAAAACCTTATATCGACAAACTGCATATCAATAATCTGGAAGCTGAGTTGGAGCGAATATTTATCTATTTCAAGCAACAACGTCAACCAGATGAGAGTTTCGGTGATTTCTGTAATCGTGTCGGTATTGAAGCCATCCGTCAGTTTGTAACCAACTATCAATCTAGTTTCTCGATGAATACAGATATTAACAATTCCGGTTTTACTTCAATCAATTCTGAAAATAATATTCCAGTAGTTACAGATGGTAATGAGACAACTTCAGAAACTCAACCTCAAGAAGAAGCGGTAAGTACAAGTCTGGAAAATAATCAGGAAATGACTCCTATTAATCCTCCGGTAACTTCACCCGCTAATGTTGATAATAGTACATTGGTAACTCCATCAACTACTGTGAGTCAAACGACAACAACGACTCCACTAACAACTACTGAAATTCAACCTCTAAACACTCCTCAAACTCAAAAAACTCCTGTTTTTACTAGTGACGATAATACAACAACACCAGCACCTGCAACTTTGGGTCAACCAGTAAGTCAACCTGTAGCACCTACACAACCTGCGACTTTGGGTCAACCAGTAAGTCAACCTGTAGCACCTACACAACCTGCGACTTTGGGTCAACCAGTAAGTCAACCTGTAGCACCTACACAACCTGCGACTTTGG
>NZ_JBNHER010000058.1:13422-30089 GCF_050015975.1 Dapis purpurea BLCC-M126
TCAACCTGTAGCACCTACACAACCTGCGACTTTGGGTCAACCAGTAAGTCAACCTATAGCACCTACATCACCTGCGACTTTGGGTCAACCAGTAAGTCAACCTGTAGCACCTACACAACCTGCGACTTTGGGTCAACCAGTAAATCAACCTGTAGCACCTACACAACCTGCAACTTTGGGTCAAGAGGTGAGTCAACCTGTAGCACCTCCGGAACAGCCTAAAGATACTAGCAAAATGCGACATCGCGTTAGTGTTAGGGATGAAATCTATACCAAGCTAAAAGAGGAGTCTAAGCGTCAGGGTAAACCAGTAGTTCAATTAGCAACTGAAGCAATCGCAGAATACCTGGAAAAAATTAGGAAAAATGAAAGCTTAACTACTAATGATGAAACTAATTTTTAGGTAACTATTTAGCTTTCAGCTCTCAGCGATTACCTTAGGACAAAATGAAATCCTATGGCATTATTAAAAGATAAAGTAAAATGCTCAAGCATGGATCAAAGTAAATCTGAATCTGAAAAATAAGTCGGTGGGATAAAATTACCGCATAAATTTTGTGGCACTTAAGGATCTAATAAATGAAACTGAGTGATTGTACAATAGAAACCGGGAAATTGGCTGTGTTAACTATCATAAAAATTAACTTCAGAAGTACTGAAGAAGACGATCAAACTAAATATCACTCGTAAAATACTTTGAAGACAAACAAGTAAATGGTAATAGCAACAAAGCTATTACCATTTACTTGAAAAATGCTAGGTTTTATTGTGATTTAACTTTAAAAATGAAAAAAAATTCTCCCACACCTCAGAAGTTTGTCACTGTATATACATCAGATTAATGATGGAAATTTGAGTAGATTGTAACTATTAAATTTTTTATAGAATGGCTGATTTGCAAAGATTAGCGATCGCTTCCGAGCAAATTGATCGACAAAAGGTTGTTCTTACTATTGAACAACAGCATTATTTAAGACGAGTGTTACGACTGGGGGTAGGAGAACGGTTTATTGTAATGGATGGTGAGGGTAAATGGTGGTTAGCTAAACTTACACCAGATATTTTTGGAAAAACAGAGTTAACTGCTGTTTTAGAACAAGAAATTTTGATTCAAAATGAATTATCCATAGAACTAACTCTAATTTCTGCTTTACCTAAAGGAAATAATTTTGATGAAGTTGTTCGACAAAGTACAGAATTAGGGGTAACTCATATTTTGCCAGTTATTAGTTCCAGAACTTTGCTTAAACCTAGTTCGCAAAAGTTAAGAAGGTGGGAGAAAATTGCCAGTGAAGCTGCAGAACAATCAGAGCGTCAAGTAGTTCCCAAAATTAGAGAAACTGTAGAATATTCTGTAGCTTTATCATTATTTGAAAATCAAAATTTTTCGACTAATTGTCATAAATATATATGTGTCGCTCGTAATAATTATCCGCTTTTACTGGATAATTTATTGGATAATCAAAAACTGGAATCAATAATAATTGCTACAGGTCCAGAAGGAGGTTGGACTAATGGGGAAATAGAAGCAGCGATCGCTAGTGGTTTTCAAGCTGTTTCTCTTGGTAAGCGTATCCTCAGAGCTGTTACAGCTCCTTTAGTGGCATTATCTCTAGTTGCTGCTGTATTGGAGAGAAGAAAAGCATAGAAACTATTTGGGATCTATCCAATTAAGGCAGCTTAAATCTACTACAACCTAAACAGTTTTTTACCATTACAGGAAAAACCAAACTTCTCATCCTTTTCTTGAATTTAGGAAAACCTTTATCTAGGGTTTGCTGAAAAAGTATTATGGGTGAGGGGTAGGAGTCAGGAGACAGAAGACAGGAGGAGCAAGGAATGAGCGAGAAGGCATTCGGAAGAATTATCCCTCAATTTCTCTGTCCAAATCTTGCTGTTAATACTAACTTTTTGAGGATTTTCAACTCAAAGCGAGCGCACTTTTTCCAGACTTAAAAATGCCAAAAGCTTTATCTGTAAACACTTTCATATTTATTCAGCAAACCCTATCTAAACTTTTTATCTCAACAAATATTCTATCTAAGGTCTTGAAATTTTGCTATCAAACTTGAGTATTTACTGACTTTAATCGAGGATTACTTTTCGCGTGCTACTGTTAAACTTTTAGCTTGATAATTGTAATTAGGGTAGGTAGGATTAGCAAGAATGCTATATTCAGAAATAATTGAACAACTATAGATTGGTGAATTTCTTGACTTCAACCATTCTTTGGACTCTTTTAAAGCATGATTGTAAACACTTTTACCAACATCAAAAATATGATTAATTTTTATTTATTGCTATGTGCTTGGTCTAATTTTGTACTGGTAAGTTAAAGTAATCACTTGACAACATTTTGTATTTCTGAATATACTAATATTGTTATGTAAAATTAGTATACTGTAAAAAATTTTATAGTAATCCTAAATGATTTGTGATAATTTTTCTAATAGTTTAAGATTGATGAGAAACCTTAAAAATTATTACTCCTGACTCCTAACTACCACAAAAATATTACAATTTAAATAGGATTGCTATAATAAAATAATTTTCTGGTTAGATTAACTGATGATGAAAAATAAAGTTTAGAATATTATGTATAAATAATGCAGGTATTAATGTCTGAAGTAGTTCAAAACTATTGTAAAAGTTTGCCTAAACGTCATAAAACTAAATCAAAGGATTCCCGACCGCTCAATTAATTTACTGGTTGAAATTAACCTTACCGTTAAATCGCCCTATTGGTAATCGTATTTCAAGATTATCTTATATATTTGAAAAAATAGTATCCATTGATAATCAGGTTTGGTATAACTTCTAATTTTAAACTTTCAAAGCAAAAATTTCCAAATATACCTCATTAAAATTGTGTATTTTTTATCAAAAATACTAAATTATACAAGACTTATAGAAAGACAATATTATATACAATAAATTGAAACTATCAACTATGAAATAAGTAGTGTTTATAACTCATAGATTCTGTAATTCTTGTTATAGACAGGAAGCTTGAAATTATTTCCTGGATGTTCTCTTTTCCCAAGATATTTTCTGGCAACTCAAAATAGGACAACTATGTATGAAAGAAATTAAAGAAGTTGCGACTCTGCTAGAACAAAAAAATTATCAACAGGCAGCCAAACTACTAAAAAAAATACAAAAAGAACATCCTCAAAATTTGTGGGTACAACTATATATTGGGCGGTGGTATGAAGAGACAGATAAACTAGAATCAGCAGAAAAATTTTATAGAAAATTGCTCAAAGATGCAACAAATCCACAAGTAGTTATACAAGCACGTCAAGGTTTAAAAAGAATAGAAAATATTGAAAAAAATCGCCAACAACAAGCGATCGCTGTCGCCAAATCTAATCCTGAAAATATAGAACCAGGATTACTTATTATTGAACCAATTAGCAAAGAAAATAAACAGGAAGCAGTTAAAAATCTGGCTAGAATTATGAAAATTGACACTTATACAGCCAGAATGCAACTACAAAATAGAGGTTGGCGAATTTATCGACTGGGAGCAATTGGAGAATTAAAAGTTTATGGTGAAGAAATGCTCAAAGCAGGTATTCCTGTATTTTGGGCAAAAATATCAGATATTGAAAAGATACATATTTTCAGAGTGCAATATTTTCAATCTATTTCTCCTCAGGCAAATATTGTTTGTTTAAATGAGCAAGATAAAATGGGAAGTTTAAATTTTGATTGGTCAGAAGTAGTAGCAAAAGTTGAAGGATTATTACCTATTTTTATAAATGCAATGGATTACGATCCTCGGCGACGTTCCCAAAAAATTCGTCATAAGAAAATGACTCAAGATTATGCAAATATATTAGATTTACATCTTTCTAGTCGCCGTAGCATTATTAGATTTTGTGACCAAAATTATCAATATCAAAAAGGAATTACTCCTAAGATTCAGACTCAAGAGCAACCCCTATTGACACAACAAACTACTAATAGAAGTAAATGGAATGACTTAGTAAATATGATTGACCAAAAATTAAGTAAAGTGCCAACTTGGTCTGATTTTGCTCCGTTTGGAGAAGTTACAAGTCGAGATTATACCCAACTATTAAGTCGCCTTAAGTCTCACATTGATATTTCCCGTAAAATCGAAACAATGTGGGACCCAGCTTTTCAGTTATATAGTAGTTTAGTATTCTTAAAAACTTAGAGTTATGACATAGCGATTATTTATTTAAAAGCTAATTTATTCACTCCTTGATAAATTTATTACTAATACTATCTTGGTAAATTCATACTCTTAGCCATGGCACTGAACATACCCATATTAGGACCGGGGCGACGACGTTTTGCTGTAGGTTTTGGCATTAAAAAGTTAGGAGCAAATAATACTACCTCTTTTGGTTGCTGGGAAGTTACAAAATTTGTTATCGGAGGTTGTGATGCTGATAGTTGAGGAATAGTAGACTGTTGCGTTTCAACTTTTTCAGGCTTTTTAGCATCTTTAGTTTCTTTTTTTACTGCTTCTGCTGCTGCAACTTTTTCAGCTTTTTTAGCAGCAGAAAGTTTAGCTTTTGCCTCTTTTGGAGTTTCAGAACTGGCAGGTTTAGTTTCTGTTTTTGTAGGTGCTGGTGTTGCTACAGTAGCTTGAGTTGATTCTTGCTTGGGAGCAGTTTTTCCTTTAGCATCATCAAATTCTAATAGATACTCTGACTTTTTTCCAAACGGAAAAATACCGAAAATTCCGGCAAATAATCCTCCGATAAAAGCTAACATGATTTTTATCTCCTAAAATGATTTTTTTTGTAGTATTGGTTACAGCTTAATACTGTACGATCTGATTATGACATTGCGCAACTTTTATCTATATTTCTTAATAAAACTTTACATTAAGCACAATGAGAATTAAGTATAGACTCTAAATTTAATGATTAGGTAAACCCAGAGGTAAAAAAATTAGTAATTATTTAAATATATTTAATTATTTACAGAATAATCACCAAAAAACTTTATACCAGTCAAAAAACTGTCCTAGTGAAGGAAATAAAAGCGATCGCCTCATCCTAAAATATAGAATTAGACTAAGCATTCAGCTATTAGCATTCAGAATTTCCTTTTATTTCCTTCGGAATGTTACGCAAACAGCTTTTGAACGTAATAACTTACTAAGGTTAACTAATGACCTTTTCCTTGCTAATTTTTAATTTTACTTGGAGACTAATTTCTCCTTTGGTGTGATAATAAATTGATAATTTATAGCTGATAAATGACGACTGAATGCTTAAGAATTAAAAATATTCAAAAAGAAATATATGGAAAGTTTAAACAAACCTAATCCAATATTATTAATCCACGGAATTTTTGACACTATTAGAATATTTGATAAAATGTCTCGATACCTAAAACAATTAGGATGGGAAGTATACTCTCTGAACTTAATTCCTAATTATGGTATTTTAGGTTTAGATAAATTAGCCGAACAAGTAGCAGATTATGTAGATAAAACATTTCCACCTAATCAACCCTTTGATTTAATAGGTTTTAGTATGGGAGGAATAGTAAGTCGTTACTACGTTCAAAGATTAGGAGGTATTGATAAAGTAGAACGTTTTATTACTGTTTCTTCTCCTCACAACGGCACATTAACAGGTTACGCTTTAAATTTAGCAGCACCCAAGCAGATGCGTCCGAACAGTGACTTTTTAGAAAATCTCAACCAAGATCTTCATTTATTAGAACAAATAAATTTTACCTCTATTTGGACACCTTACGATGCCATGATTATCCCTGCAAGAAGTTCTCAAGTACCAGTAGGTAGAGACATCAAAATAGATGTTTTACTTCATGCTTGGATGATATCAGATGAAAAAGTTTTGAAAGTAATTGTTGAGGAATTGAAAGCAGACTATAAGTCAAAACTAATTATGAATTTGATTGATTGATTAGATTGAATACGCTCCAGATACTATTTGTTGAAGTAAGTGTTTAGGATTGAATAACTTTTTTTCTTTATTCTAGCTATCTTTTCAAATTTCTCAAGGTAGCCTTACTTTTGATAAATTTATAATAAACTGCAAAAATCTAACCCATTTCTTTAACAAGGGCATAGAGTAGAAAAAACCACATTCCCTACTACTAGCTACTATAATTGATTAAAAATATTGCCTCAAACCAAAAGTGGTTCTAGAAAAAAATATTGGTTATAGAGACTCTTTTTCCTATTCCTTAACTACTTCTTCCATATCTATTTCATCTCCAAATTTTTCCTTTAATTCTTATAATATAAAATCCGGTTATATAGTAATCATAAAATTACTTCCTCATTTATAGACTTTTCCATAGCGCTTCAATCTTTACATATAGACAATTGATTTACTTCAGTTGAGGGTGAAGTTTCTGCTAAATTTGGTAGTCATTTAACTTTTTTATAAATTTTTATGTAAATTCACCGAGTCAACTTACATCTTTCAGTTAATAATCATCTTAAGTTATCTGCTTTTAAATACAGCTCCCATAAAAATATCATTCTCAGTGAAAATTACCAAGATAATTATCTTTTTGAGAGCTTTTCCCAAACTTACTAGCAGACTAATTTAAACTGCTACAGCATCGCCAACTTCTTTATAGTCATTACAGCCAAAAATTGCTTCTGAATGACAATAATATTTGAACTCTAGCAAATTATGAAATGGGTCTTCTAGGAAAAAAGTTCGATGTTCCAAAGGAGAACTTGTAAACCTCCGTTTAGGTTGCTGATAAAATTTTAATTTATTTTTTTTTGCACGTTCTAACAAAGCTTCCCAGTCACTTTCTAGACTAAATACTAAACCAAAATGTCTGGGATAAATGCCTTTTTGTGGTTCTAAATTTTCTTTGGAAACATGAGCAACAATTTGATTTCCATAAAGATTTAGAATTACTGAGTTTGGAGATTCTCGCCCAACTTCACAACCTAAACCATGGGCATAAAATTCTTTTGTTTTGGCAATATCATTGACGGGAAAAGCTAAGTGAAAAAGAACTTGATTCATATTTCCTTACTTGCAATGTATAAATGTTGTTTTGTACTGAAAACATCTGGGAATAATTTAAGACGAAAATTGAAGAAGCATTCAGTTGGAGATCTGAGTTTATTTAAGAAGTGGGAGATATTTTATAGGAGTCGTTATTACTGGAGTAGACATTCTCAAACTATCAAATTTCATCACACCAAGAATTTAACTTCAGACTTGAGCTATACTCTTGCTCTTTTTCCATCCCATTTCTTCTTACTTCTTCCTTCGAGTTAAAATTACAACAGATGTTTCCTGTGGGTAGATGCGATGTTATCTAATATTAATTCTGTGAATCCCTGGTTAGTAGCTATGGGCTTAAATACTATCTTACTTACTCTAGTTTATTTTGCCCCAAAAAAATTGTTAACTTCCGCAGGAATTGTTCATGCTTGGATACTGGGAGTATTAATTTGGGGTAGTTTGAACTGGCCTGGATATGCAGTAGTAGTGTTTTATTTTTTGGTTGGTTCTGGGGTTACTCGCATTGGAATGGCCGAAAAGCAAGCTGCCGGAATTGCAGAAAAGCGCGAAGGTGCAAGAGGACCAGAAAATGTTTGGGGTTCGGCCTTAACTGCTGCTATCTGTGCAGTCGGAGTTTGGATTATTAGTTTATTATACCCGAATAATCCTTCTGTAGAAAATTTACCACTCTTACTAATGTTGGGTTATGTAGCTAGTTTTAGTACAAAGCTTTCTGATACTTGTGCTAGTGAAGTAGGAAAAGCTTATGGTAAGCGGACATTTTTAATTACAACTTTACAACCAGTACCACGGGGAACCGAAGGTGCTGTAAGTTTAGAAGGGACTTTAGCAGGTATTGTCGCTTCAGTGGCGATCGCTTTCCTGGGTTGGACTGTAGGTTTAATTGATTTGACAGGAATAGCCTTTTGTGTTATCGCAGCTTTTATTGCGACTAATTTAGAGAGTGTAATTGGGGCAACAATGCAGTCTCAGTTTGAATGGTTAACAAATGAAGTAGTAAATATTATCAATACTTTAATCGGAGCGATCGCTGCAATTTTATTAGCCATAGTTTGGTACTATATAGTAATTAGTAATCAGCCAACAGGTATCAGCTTTTTTGTTTCCTAAATCTTAGCTTTGTTTTCCTGGTTACTTACTTTATAGTCTAAGTTTATATATTTAGCTTGAATTATTTTCACTTAAAATCTATAGCAATCTTATTTTAATTGTCAGATATTTTAGATTTTTAGGAAACAGGGAACACTGGATATAGAAATTAGTGAAATTCTCAATCATGTCTGAGAATTTATATAGTTATTACATCCAAATATCCACTCAACTCTCTATCTATATTTTCATATCTGATTCTTGATTGCTATATGATAAAAATTGTGTGAATCAGATTTTAAGTTTTATAGATTAACATAGACTAAAATTTATTTGTAAAGATATTAGTTAAGGGCGGAATTTTACCAATGGAATCTAAACCACTACTAACAATAGGTGAAGAACAATTATCCTGGGGGCAAGGTTTAAGATATTTGCAAGCCTCTGGCAAATTACAATCTTTTGTCACAGAAATTGTACGTCAATATGTGATAGAAAAAGAATTGCAATCTAGAGAAGATATAAATGTCAATCCAGCAGTTATTCAACAGGCAATGATTGATTTTAGATTGCAAAGAAAACTGGAAGACCAACAAAAATTTCAAGAATGGTTACAACAAAATAAAGTTAACTATAATGCTTTAGAATCACAAATGGCAAATTCTTTTAAACTAAAGCAATTAAGAGATTCTATTACTTCAGAAAAAATAGAAGAATATTTTAATGAGCGTAAAGCAGGTCTAGATTATGTAATTTTATCTAGAATTGTTGTCCAAGATAAAGAATTAGCAGATGCTGTACATCGAAAAATTGTAGAAGAGGGAGGAAGGTTTGAAGATTTAGCTAAAGAACATTCAGTCACAAATGATAAAAGTTTTAATGGCATTATGGGTGCAGTTACTGTAGCTAGTTTGCCAGAAGATTTAAGAAATGCAGTTAATTCTGCTAATCCTGGAGACATTTTAGGACCATTTGAGACAAATAAATTTTGGACTATATTTCGACTAGAGCAATTACAAGGCGCTTCTTTAGATAATCCTGAAATTAGGAAAAAATTAGATGGTGAATTATTTGAGCGTTGGGTAGCAGAGAAACTGCAAAATCAAAAAATTACTCTTCATGTTAATGATTAAATTAACACTATTAAGATCAATAAATTTCGATTAGGGAATACTAGGGAAGTTCAAAGGAACTTTCCTACTAAAATATTTGATTCATAACTAAGTATCCAAAAATGATATTCTGATTGAGAATAAGAAGAAATTAAAATTTATTTATCATTTTAAGTTTAGATGAACTTTTCTGATATCTGAAAAAGACAAAAATTTTACAGAAAATAAGGAAAAAACATGAGTGATGAAAATAAATCCATTCATGAGTTTGATTTGAAATTAATCTACGAATATTATTCAACCATAGAACGACAAGGGCCTGGAAGTCCTGAAGTAACTATTAAAGCTTTAAACTGTATTGATAATCTGACAAATGAATCAAAAATTGCTGATATAGGTTGTGGCACAGGTGGTCAAACAATAGTAATAGCTAATCATACCTCAGGGAATATTACAGCCATCGATCTGTCTCCCATCTTTATAGATTTATTCAATATTAATAGTCATAAATTGAATCTCCAGGATAGAGTTAATGGTATTATTGGTTCAATGGATAACCTTCCTTTTCAAAATGAAGAATTAGATTTAATCTGGTCAGAAGGAGCAATATATAATATTGGATTTGAACGAGGCATAAATGAATGGTATAAGTTTTTGAAGAAAGGAGCATTCCTTGCCGTTTCAGAGGTATCATGGTTGACTCAAGAACGACCTGTGGAAATTGATGAGTTTTGGAATAATGAATATCCCGAAATAGATACTATTTCAAATAAGGTGAAACAAATGGAAAAAGCTGGATATATTCCAATTGCTACTTTTGTTCTGCCTGAAAATTGTTGGACTGAAAACTTTTATGCTCCGCAAGTTTCTGCACAGGAAAAATTTTTGCAAAAATATGTAGATAATAAAACTGCTGAAGAACTCGTAGAAAACCAACGGCATGAAGCTGAATTATATTTGAAATATAAAGAGTTTTATGGCTATGTTTTCTATATAGGAAAAAAGACTTAAATCATATAATTAATTAGTGTTTTAATGAAATGAATTAATTAAACAGGTTAGTATTAATTATGTTACATCAAGATCAAGTCGATTCTAATAAAATCTCAATTAAACTAACATCTCTAGTTATTCTGACTTTTCTTATTCTTCAAGGTGGAACTGCTTTGAGCCTTTTTTGTCGTTTTGTATCAAGGTGTGATCCTTATCTTTATCCTTTTTTAGAATATCCTATGTATTCATCAGCTAAGAAAGAAGGGTCTATAGTTAGTAAATTAACTATATTTGGAATTTTAGAAGATTCGAGTGAAGTTTCTATCACCAATAAAGATCTCAAAATACCCGATTATAATTTAAGTCCTTATTGGTTTAGAAGATATTATCTTCCGGCTATCAGACGCAAAAAAGATAAAATGATTAATGAATTTGTCGATATATATCAAAAACAATATAACCAAAAATTGATAGGTATACGCCTAGAAAAGCAGTCTTTTGTTATATCAAAAGAAGGCGTAAAACTTCAGGACAAAACAACAGAATACATTGAATTTTAGAAGCTAATAAAATGATATTATCTATAAATTTTTCTAGAAACTTGAATCAGTTTGGGAGAATTTGGGATTCATACTGGTTTCAACCAGCTCCAATACTTAATTTAGCAATCTGTCGGATTATAATAATTGCTTTTCAGCTCTATCATATTATTGTGCAGAATGATTTCTTAGGTACAATACTTGAGCGTGCAACACGTCCTGGTGCAAAATATAATCCTACACTGGTTGTCAAACTTTTAAGTTTGCCCTTTGGTTTGAATACTGCTCCACCAGATTGGTTTTTAACCAGTATATTTTGGTTAAGCATTATTGCTGGGTTTTTTTCTTTATTCGGATTTAAGACAAACTTTAGTCTAATCGTTTTTGCTGTGGGTAATTTATTTTTGCAAGGTTATGTTTACTCATTCGGCAAATTCCATCATCCAGAAGCCTTAATGATAATAGCACTTTTAATACTTGCTTTAAGTCCTGCCGGTAGGGTTTTATCTGTTGATGATTTAGGGAAAAGAATAAAATTAAATGTTAAGAGAAAAAATTTTACTATCTTTAGTATTACAGAAGAGCAAAGTCTTTTTGCCAGATGGCCAATTATTTTGCTTTGGTGGATGTTTGCTTTTGTATATCTTAGTGCAGCAGTATTTAAATTAGTACGTGGTGGACTAGACTGGTTAAACGGTTATACTCTCCAAGCCTACTTACTTAGCGACGGACTAACCTGGGATAGACCTTTAGGAATATGGTTGGCTCAACAACATACATTAGCCTTGATATTTTCTTATGTAGCAGTTTTATATGAAGGTACTTTCTTTTTAGTGTTAATTTTTCCTAGGTTGGTCTGGCTTTACATTCCCATGGGTGCAGCTTTCCACACTGGAATATATTTAGCTCAGATGGCACCATTCTTTCAATACATCGCGATTTATTCAGTTTTTATTCCCTGGACGTCAATTATAAACAGTTTCTCAGCCCATCAAAAGTTTTGCCAAGAAGGGAATAAATCTGAGATTCTTTACAATGGTTTATCTGCTAATTATATTCGTTTAATCACCTTCTTTTGTTACTTTGACTGGTTTAAACGTCTTATTTATAGCGATATAGAAGTCCGATGGCAAAGTTTGTCCCAAACCCATCCCCACATTTCACTTGAGGAGTCTAAGCAAGAAATACATATTTTACTTCCCAACGGTGCAACAAGAAAAGGGTTATTTGCCATACGGGAAATTTTATGGCGTTTACCTATTCTCTGGCCTTTATTACCCATAACTTATCTGCCTGGAGTATCAACTATTGTTCCCAAGATTTACAGTTGAGTTAGTAAATAACATGAAAAAAAAGCATTTTTTGTGGCTACTAATAATTTTAGGGTTGATAACTTTTGCAGTCACGGTGGCGACAAAAACTATAAATTTGAGTAGCTTGATGGGTACATATACTCCATCTACTGTCAACCGTGATAATGACAAACAGGAAATGGTAGACCAAGCTTTGAGACTAGAAAAGACTGGTACTAAGTTTGTCTATTTCTCCCATCAGGGAAAGCCTCTATTGTCATTTGGAGGATTATCGGATTTCATTTTTTATGCAGCTCAAGATGCTTATGATTATAAACTATGGGCTGACTGGGCAGCAGAACATGGCATCAATCATGTTCGTGCTTACCCACCCATGAGTTGGAACTACATTGAAAGTTTTGCCCAACAAAATGGTGGCTCCCTGGATAATGTGCTTTTTCCTTATGAAGAGGTGACTCCTGGAAGTAGACAGTTTGACCTAACCAGGTTTAATGATAGTTACTGGCAACGCTTTCGAGAACAATGTGAATATTTACAGTCAAAAGGAATTATTATTCATTTGTTGATGATTAATGGTTGGCAATTTCGTCTTAATGAGGTTAATTGGTTCGGCCACTTCTTTAATCCAGTTAATAATATAAATTCTTTTTCTGATATTTTAAGAGAGAATAGACTCAAATTTTACCACTCTGTTGCAGATAAAGAAACAGGTTTAGTTGAAGCACAAAAAGCCTGGTTCAGTAAATTGGTGGAAATGACGGCGGATCTTGATAACGTTTACTATGACCTAGTTCACGAAATTGCTGAAAATCATAGTAATTGGTCAAAAGTACAACGGTGGATTAATGTCATGGCCAAGACAGTACGCGATCGCTATGCTGAATTGGAGCCAAATAAATCAATAATTTTAGGTATGGACACAGGGGGGTTAAAATACGGGAGATTTTCGCAAAGGTCATGGATCTTTAGCCGACCTTATTTTGATTTACTCATCTATGGTAAAGCTCACAGAGTTAAAAATGCCATAAACTGGCGTATCCAGTACAAAAAGCCTTATATTCCTCAAGAAAGTTGGGATGATAACAAGCGCAAATACACTTACCGTAACCCAGAGCATCGGGTTCATACTCGTAAGTATATGTGGAAATTTATGATGGCAAAGTGTCAGCAGATAGACCTTTATATGAAATCTTTAGATTCTAAGCTAATACAAGGGTATGAACATAATTACGATCCCAATGGATGGAATGATTTTGAAAATGATGCACTCATACTCAGGGAATTCTGGAACAGTCTAGTTGACTATCCAAATCTTTGGTTCAAAGGTAATATTAAGTCTGAAATTGGTTTGCACAAATATGTTCTTTCTTCAAATAAAGAAACTGTGGCATATATATCTTCTAAAAGTGGAAAACAAGGTGTAAATTTTGATTCCCAAAAATTAATTCTTGAGAATCTAGCTCTAGCAAATGGGAGCTATAAATCAGATATTATCAAACCTGATACTGGTGTTTTAGAAACTTCTATTGTTACAGTAAAAGATGGTGTTGTGTCATTTGATTTGCCATCCTTTACAGATGACATTGCTGTTCACCTATATCAGGAAAGTTAAACTAACAATCAGAAATTTATTCAAGTTTAAGATACTAATTAGGTGAAGTCTAATCAGCAATAAATGAAGCAGTCTTGCCAAATTCTCCAGTAAATACAAAAGAATTAGTCGGTTTACGACTGCGGGGAGAAAGTTCCCTCTCTCGTAAAGACTCAGGCAAAATATCCAGTTCTCCTGGATAACCAATAGCTATAGCTGCTACTGGTTCATATTCTGCTGATATTTTATATAATTCACAAGCTCTATCAACATCAAAACCTCCCATTTGATGAACTATCAAACCCATTTCTGTTGCTTGAAAAGTTAGGCACGCTACTGCTAAACCTACATCGTGAAAAGCGTGTCTATTAGGTTGATTATTTTTGTCAAAAGAAAGTTGAGCAATAAATAACATTAATACAGGAGCAAGACCTGCCCAAGGTTGATTTCCTTCTACTATACAACTAAAAAGACGCTCATATTCAGAAGGATTTTCCTTAGTAGCAACTATGAAACTCCAAGGTTGCTCATTGAAACAAGAAGGAGACCATCTTGCTGCTTCTAGAAGTGAAAGTAATACTTCTGAGGAAACCATTTTGTCACCAAAAGCTAAAGAACTCCAACGTTGTTTTAGTAACTCATTAATTGGATATTGATTATCTGTAGGTTTTTGCATTTTTTAAATTTTTGAGTAATTGTTTAAGATTGATATAAATATTATTTTAATTGATGGATAAAAAAGAAAAAAATCATTTTACCCAATCCTATTTATTTATCAGAAGAGGTAATTCTAAATTCTAAATTCTAAATTCTTGAAATTCCCATTTTACGGCGAATAAAACTTTCTACAGATTCCATTTTCATCTCAAATATTCTCTCTAAATTCTCAATTTATTCTGGAGTGCAGAAAAATTCATTTGCCAATAATACTCTTAAAGTACCCAAAGTTTTTTGTAGTTCTGGATTAAATAATCCCAGAGTATTCCGTAATCCATCAAATACAAATAAAGGTGGATTAATAACTATAGATTCCCGATTAAAAATTCTACTAAGTATCTGAGAAATTTCTCCTCTAGAAATAATTTCTGGTCCCCCCACAGGCAAAATTTGATTACAAGCAGCTTCTACAAAAACAGAATTCACAGCAATTTTTGCCAAGTCATCTGTACTAACTATCGAAGTGCGATTTTTAGACTCTCCAATAAGTAGATAAATTCCTGTATCTCTAAATATTTTTGCCAGTGGTAATAGATTAGAAGCAAAACCAGAAGGTTGCAAAATAGTATAATTCAAACCACTAGCTTTGAGGTATTTTTCTACCTCTTTTTTTGCCTTAAAATTTGGTGAATCTTCATATCCACGATCTGTTCCCAATACAGAAATAAATACAAAGTGTTTAACACCAACTTTCACAGCACAATCTATCAGTTCAATATTAGATCGATAGTCAACTGCTTGAGCATCACCCGCACCACCATGGGCACTAATAATATATTCAATTCCTTGACAAACTTTGTAAATATCCTTGTCTATTTTTAAGTCGCCTATAAAGATTTCAGCTCCACGATTTTCTAATTCAGAATAGATAGAATTTAGTCTCACAAAGGCGCGGACTGACATTTCTTTTTCTGTCAATATGCTAATAATTCTACGACCTAATCCTCCAGTTGCTCCTGTTACTAAAAACATAATTACTTTTGGTGAGCTATTAATAGTTCAATCAAAAAATTTACCAAATAAAAAATTTACTATAGCAACATGAAATGATTGGTGAAAAAAACTGTAAGGGTCAGGTTTCCAAATTCTATTTGCGCTTGGGTTTGGAGAACAAACCCCTACGATAAAATATTACAACATAAGCGCGGATTGCTATCTTAACTAACAGATAGCAAATGGTTTCTACAATTACTTAATTATTACTTCAATCTTTCCTTCTTCCCTTCTCTCCTAGATAACTAAAGCCTTTTTACTTCTTACTTCTTACTTCTTACTTCTTACTTCTTCCTTACTTTAAAATTCCACAATAACTGGTGCATGATCGCTAGGTTTTGGTAACTGTCTTGGAGACTTATCAATTATACAACTTGTTGCTTTTTGAGAAAGGGGTAAACTAAGATAATGATGGTCAATACGCCAACCACGATTACGGCGAAAACCAGCAGCTCTATAATCCCACCAACTATAATGACCACCCTCGCTGGTAAACTGCCGAAAAGCATCCACTAATCCTAACTTGAGAATTTCTTGTAAAGCTCGCCGTTCAGCATCCGATAATCCCACAGAATTTTTACAACCTTCTGGGTCGTGAATATCTCGGTCTTCTGGCACAATATTAAAATCGCCACAAATACATAAATTTGGTGATTTGTCAAGAATTATTTGTACATATTCTAGCAACAACTTTAACCAATCAAGTTTGTAATCATATTTTTCACTACCTACACTAGCACCATTAGGAACATAAAGATTTAGAATACGGACATCATTTATTACTCCAGTAATTAACCGCTTTTGTATGTCAAAATCTCCTACTTTATTATCACCTAAAATAGGAGCAAACCCACTACTAACATCTTGCATTGGGGAACGGCTAAAAATTGCCACACCATTATAAGATTTCTGACCAGAAACATAAGTATGATAACCTAATTCTTCAAAAGGCGATCGCGGAAAATCTTGGTCAATAACCTTAGTTTCTTGTAAACAGAGGATGTCAACATTATTTACTTCTAACCATTCTATAACTTGTTGTTGACGACTGCGAATTGAATTTACATTCCAAGTAGCTATTTTAATCATTATGAAAATAGGGAGTAGGTAGTAGGAAAACTGAAGTTAAAAGTCAAAATTCAAAAGTCAAAAGTAAGATTTTATAGCCTCAAAATTTTTTGAGGCTATAGTAATTTTAGGAAATTATTTCACATCTTCTCTAAAGTTTGAAAGTATTTGTAATGTTCTTTTTTTGACATACTCCCGACGCTCCCTTACAGGAGAGCGCGGGATTCTTCAGCCAAGGA
>NZ_JBNHER010000059.1:0-16293 GCF_050015975.1 Dapis purpurea BLCC-M126
CATTATCCATTATCCATTATCCATTATCCATTATCCATTATCCATTATCCATTATAATACCTACCACCTCTTAGTATTTAATCGCACCCGTTCACCATAATTTAACAACATTTCCAAAGAAGTCAAACGATTTTGCCAAGTCTGAACTTGATAAGGATTTTCCTTAGCATGAACACTCATAGAAGTTCTAAACTTTAACTGAAATTTTCTGAGATTTCTTTTAGCATTATTCAAGTTACTATTATCAGGATTATCTGCTAATTTTTCCAAAGCTAATGCCAACTCCTCTGCCTCCTTACGCCAACTCTCAAGTTGAGATTCCCCAAGAAAAAGTTGCTCATTTCCTAATAAAAAACTCCATTCTTTTTTCAATGCTTGAAAACGATCTGCTGCTGCTGCAAATGGTTGACGATAAGGAATTAAACCCTCCACAATATGAGAAGGTTTACTAAAAGCATTTAATGAAGCTCTTCTATTATCATCAGTTTCTAGCGCACCTTGAGTGCGAGTCAAAAATCCATGGAACCCACCACTAATTCTTTCCGCAGCAAAAATAATATAACCCCCAGTAGGTAAATCTCGTGCTGCCTGAATCTGGTCAACTGCTACAATCTCAGGAAGATTCAAAAGCTTAACTGCTGGCGTTATTAGAGTGCTACCTAATACTCGTGTGTTTGTCATAGGTTGGGTAATTTGCTGAAACCGATTCGTATCTAAAGCATAAGTCATGGGAGTAAGTAGATCGATCTGCTCATTCAGAATCCAGGTTTCCCAATCTTGCTGAATTTTATCAAAGCGTTCATGGCGAGGAAAAGGAAATACGGCTGTCGAAAGAATTAGCTTTGGATATTTCCGTTTGAGAAATTTAGAAGTATTCGCGACAAAACTATTAACTTGATTAATCTTAAACTCAGTCCACTTCCACAAATTCTGGCGATCGCGTGATGAAATTTTCATTGGATCTATCCCATACAACTGCCGAAACTGATTACGCGCTGTCGTACTATAACCATAGGAAAAATTCCGACTAGGATTTTGAAAAGGATAGCGAATATAGTCAAGGTGAATCCCGTCAACCTCATACCGACTAGCAATTTCATCTATTATATTGAGCAAATATTGCCGCACATAAGGATTCGCCGGGTCCATATAAACCTTCCCATCAGCAGGATGTCTTTTGCGACCCTTATTATCAGTCATCACCCAACTAGGATGAGCCGAAATTACCGGACCCAAATAACTATTTGCTTGACCAAGAGCGCGATTATGAGCTTGGTTTCCTACTGCGAATGTCCACATCCAAGCGTGTATTTCCATATTCCTTTCATGGGCTAACTTGACCGCTGCTTTCAGAGGGTCCCAAGAAATTGTTAAAGGATTCTGTCTCGGAGCAACATTACTGGGGTAAATTGGATAGCCAGCATTAATAGTTTCAAAGAAAACAGTATTAATACCCGCAGCAGCAAGTCGGTCAAACACTCCGGCTAAACCTCGTTCAGACCTTGCCCTCACAATTGTTCCTCGGTCTAACCAGACAGCTCGAATCTCAGCCCCTGCTCTTTCTCCATCAGTGGGGTAGTTTTTCCATAACATTTGTCTTGTTTGCAGCCATTGATTTCTGGCAGTAGCATATTGTTTGGCTGCAACCTGTTGTGGAAAATTTTGAATTACCTGACGCGCTCTAGTTATTACTTGTTGAGCATTGCTGATTTTGCGATTTCTTTGAGCAATAAATGTAGTATTGTTACTGTTGGTAGCGACCAAGCTACTACCATCTGCTGCCAAATTTACTTCTACTTTTGCTGACTGAGCTGCTACCAAAGCACTTTCAAACCTACCGAGGAGATTATTTAACTCCTTTAACATTGCATAAGCTTCAGCTCTGCTAATAGGATGGTTTCCTCGCCTGATGTCTAAACCAGGAGCTGCTGATCCTGATGAAGGGTCTGTTTGGGAGTTTGGGACTTGCACTCCTGGTCGGGGGAAAGATCTGAGAAAGGCATTTAAGGGGTTACGGCGAGAGGATGATGTAGTTGTTTTTGTTTCTTGTTGGGATCTGTTCCAAATACTCCCTCTGTTATTGGTAGTCTCTAGAGTAGAGTTGTCAGGAGTATTAACAGGGAGGTCGTTGTTACTAACAGTCTCAGTTTTTTGCCTTTGTTCGTTTCTCTGTTGTTGGAATCTGTTCCAAAGACTTCCTCCTCTATTATTATTAGTGGTCTCTAGAGTCGGATTAGCACTGGAACTAACCGGGGTATTTTGCTCTACAGTCTCAGGTTGCTGATTTTGCTGATTTTGCTGGTCTCTCTGTTGTCGAAATCTTTGCCAAACATTGTTACTCTGGGGAGTTGTTGTTGCCTCCGAAACTGAATTATTATTTTGACTTAAGTTTGTTTCTGTTGGTTGACTAGGATTTTCAGGTTGTTGTGGAGTATTTATCCTTTGCTGCTGATTTCTGAGCCAAATATTATCTTTATCTGGAGTCGAATTTTGAGCTGCAGTCGCAGCTTGATTTGTGTTTGAATTTTCAGCAGTATTTACAGAAGTTTGAGGTTGAACCCTAACTATATTAAGATTTTCATTATTTGGTCTTGGTAAAGGAGAAGTACGAGGTCTAATTTTAAGAGGATTGGAGTTATTCGTGGTAGGTAAAGTCTGTCTATTATTCCCTGTGGTTAAGGGATTATTATTTCTTGCACTAAATTGTGGCTGGCTTTGATAGCGATTCAAAGTAGCTTGCAACCAAGCACTGTCTAAAGTAGCAGATTCACTATTTCCCCAATGCCAACCTAAATAAGTAGCTTGGGGAGTAATGACTACCGCTGAAGATCCAGAACTTCCCTTCCAAGTAGCTGCCGTTGTGCTGTTTAACCCTGCCGGAATTAATATTCCACCTTCGACTGTACCTTGGTTGTTTGCTTTTGGTGCCCAACTTGTAGATTCTTTGCAGGCAATATCTAAACAACGATATTTAGGCTCCGGTGTAGTAGGTTGACTTAAGGGAAAAGCCCAGTAAGAACCAAGGAGCGATCGCAATTGTTGCCGTACTCCTGGCTGAGACCTTCTACCTATTTGGCCACTAGCTATTAATTTTCCTCCCTGCTTAACCCACTCTTCTATAATTTGTACTTGAGTTTGAGTCAAAGTTTCAATATTCGGTAAAAAGATAACTTTAACTCCAGATAAGTCAGCTAATGTATTTATTTGTCTTAAATCAATAGGTTCATAACTAATACCTAGAGCGCGTATTCGTGTAATAATTTGATTCCATTCATCTATATTTTCTGAGTCTCGAATTATCCCTAATAAAACATTGGCTCTAGCAGGGCTTGGTAATAGTAACATCAAACTTAGTAATGTACCTGCCAAACTTGGTAAAATTTGTGTATATAAATCCTTTTTCTTACTCATTACTCCTCACTTTCTGATTAAATTAAATTAACAACTAATTGTTGTAAATAAATTGATTTATAATCGCTTTAATTGATATTTCTGTAGTTTCACCGAGTTTTTATCTGATAAAACTCTATTGGTGAAGAATTGATTATACATCCAAATATACCTATAATTAATTCATTGCAATTATTTATTTTAACTTAAGTTCGTGCATTTTCAGCCTAATTTATTAGACTTATGGATATAATCTCAAATAGTAATTTATTTGCTCTCTTTGAGGAAGATACTATAATTTTTATGAGGCCAGTATGGATAAAAATATAGAGATTGCAAAGCATTAAATAGTTTTTTTTTAACATATTGGATGTTTTATGTCAAGCAACCATATTTTTACCATTAGGAATCGATATTAACTACTATGTCAAGATTCGGGCATAATTTTTTTAATCAAGCTACATAATGGAATTAAATTAAGTAGTGTTTATTTATTTATTCTTTACCAATAAATCAAGGAAAGATTCAGGAATAAATACAAATTCAATCTCAGGGAGTTTGCCTAAGTATTTGTCTATAATTTACTACTGATTTACAATGCAGAAAAATTTACTATCACTAATAAATTTATAGATGTACAGTAATTTTTAATCAATCGCAATACACATAGATTTTACTTATTCCTGATGGGGAAATATATATTCTGAGACCAAGAAAATTCCTATACAGTTAAAACTACTGTTGATAATTAATAGATAATTATTATGACTATTTTTGGTATCTATAGGTACAAAAAAAAATCAGGAAAATCTGAACAGCTTGACGAATATAAGTTTTAGCTAATTTGTAAAATAAAAATTAAATATTATTGCTAAAAAAAAGGTTAAAAAATACTCCTATGGTACGGGAGTAGAATGCTTCCACTACTTCCTATCTCCTCCCTTTCTTTTTAATATGGAAATGAATTCTATATACTAATAACTGATAACTGAAAATGGGGTTGACAACAAAAAGTATTATAAGCATAGTGGTAAAAGCTTACTCACATATGCTCAAATATATACTCAAATAAATTAGGCCCTATAACTAGGCCAAAAAAACCATATTTCCCTTTCTGAATTCTCAACTCCCAATTCTAAATTCTGAATTCTCACCCACCCATACTGCGTAACAAGATACGCTGAGGGCTTCTATACATCAATTCTTTCCCTCACTCCCTATTTTTCCTACTCCCTACTCCGGCGTTGCACAATTAGGAATGATAAAACCAGAAAATACATATTTTTAGATAACTATTTCCTCAATATATGTACAGTTGAAAATCTATTATCATTCTTTAATGTGCAACCTCCCTACTCCCTCTTTTCTGGAGATACGCTTAGGGCTTCTGTAAAGAAATAAATGTATTGACTACCAACCAACCCGGAATAACAACTTTAACTGTAGAAGTCGGAACACCTAGATATATGTCAAGCGAATAAAGTAACGCCAAACCTATATGCAATGGGGATGGTAGGAATAAAAGCACTAATATCATGTCCCGTTGAATAGTTATAAATAAATGAGGGAGGAGTCAGGAGTCAGGAGTCAGGAGGGAAGAGAGCAGAAAGAAAGTATAAAAATCAGAAAGTTTTTTTTATCACTAATTATCCGGACATGATATAACGGGAAAATATCCCCATAATTTACGCACAGAACCAAAGAAAGGAAATGTTATCTGGCGAAATGAAGCACAAGTGAGTAATCGTCTCGCAAATATATTAGACCCCTCCCAAAAAGAGTGATTAGGGAGTAGTGGAAAGAATTAATGATTTCTATACGATAATTAATTTGATTTTTAATTATCACAGATGTTTATTATACCATGTATCAAAAACTTTTCTATATTTACTTGAACAGAGAAGTAGATAAAAACTTTGCATACAACATCCGTACTAGAGAAGTGAACATAAGAATAATTAACCTTAAATTACTTCAAATTTACAAAAAAGTTATTTTACCTGTATTAATTACTTAATAGCTAAAGTCTTACATAAGGGGACTTATATCATGTCCGCTTAATTAGTGATAAAAAAAAATTTCCTCCTCAAGCTTCTTTCTTCCTCCTGACTCCTGACTCCTTCCTAAATTATTTATAACTGTTCATCCGGACATGATATTACACAAAAAAGCAGGAAAAAATAGCCTCAAATATAGATAGCTAGAGGCTTTTACATCTAAAAGCTATAATTCCTTTATTTCCAAGGGTTATAGCAATTTCTAGGTATTTGATGTAATATCAAGTCCGGATAATCAGTGATCAAAAAGTTTTTGTTTGTAGTTGGGCTTTAGCCCTATCTAAAGTTCGGGCTGAAGCCCAACTACAAGCTTTAATTATCACTATTCAACCGGACATGATATAATTCCCCTGTCTAGACTGACTTTCAAGCATTTTTCTGCCCAGAAATTGTGTAAGTATCATTAGTTATACCGTTTCACTAAATTGAGAATGCCAGATTTGATAGGCTAAAAACTCTCACAAAACAACAGTTTCATGCAATTATTTGACATTTACAGTTTGAAAATATTTGTGACATCCTTAAAGTGAATTGGTATTAGATAGGATAGTACACAAATATTTTCCACAGCGTTATGAAAATTCCATAGAAGTATTAGAAGCAATAAAACTATGTTTCACTCCAGGATCGCGCAACCAAAAAAAATGATGATGTATGCTGAGAATCTAGGGCGTTTTAACCCCTAGAGACTTCAAGCATTATTCAATTGACTCATTAACAGGGAAACGGTCAATCAACTGCATAGCCCGATAAGCATTGCGTTGCAAAGCATCAGATAAATGAGGCACATGAGGAATCTGAGACAAAAAATCCAAAGTTCGACGTAAGATCCGGACAACATCACCTTCATCCAGACTTGTATTTTCCACTAACTCCTGCCATTCCACTCCCAAAGCCCACTGTTCGACCAAACTAATCAAATCCCTTTCCAACCAAACAGGTAAAGCTACCCGATATCGACGTTGCACCTGAAATAACTGATGTCGTAAACTACGCAAACTAGCCAAAGCTTCGTCTACCTCAACAGACAACTCATAACGAGTCCAACTATCAGGTCTAGTAATCTCTGTTACCAGACCAGCACAAGCAGCAGCTAAATGATGGGGGTCAAGTGGCTCCAAGGCTCCAGACATTAACACTAAACCAAGCCACAACTCATTATCACCCCTAATTGCTGCACAGGCTTGACCAATCTCCGTAGGCTCAACTCCATGCAGACAGCCAAAATATTGCAAAATTTCAATTAGATTCAGAAACTCTTGCCAGTGGCGTGCCAACTTATCCTCCAACTGAGTTTGGCGATCGTCTATTTCTGCCCTCAACATTCCCATCCGTCGCCAACCTTTGAGTAAAGTACGAGGGTTTCCCCATTCTTTCACTGGATGTTCCTCAGCTTCTGCTTCTACCGTTGCCACTTTCTGCATTTGTGATAAAACTTCTGGAGCATCTGCTGGTAGAGGTACTACTGGTATTTGTTGAGCTAAAGCCAGAGAAACTTCATCTCCTTTGCGACATTGCCCCAAGCGAAATTCGATCTCCGCAGGCAATTCCATATAGTCCACAGCAACCAAACGTGGCAAATCTGCCTGTAAAGCCACCACATCTATTGCTGCTACTACATACCACCGATTATCTCTACCCAAACACAAAAAGTAAGAAGACTGACCAGAACCAGGTACTTTTGCCACCAAAACGGCTGCAATTGGTTCTGAAGTAGATTTTTTGGCAGTAGGAACATGCTTTCCTTTCAAACTAACAATAGTTCCCAACACTGCAAAGGACAAAGACAAAGACATCTCTCTAATCCGAGTTTCCTCTGCCTGCTTCTGCAAAATTTTGAGCAGTCGTTTCTCCTCTTTTGCTTTTTCCCGTAACTTTTCATAACCTGCCAATAGTTGTTCGAGATTGACTAAATCGTTCTCTTCATAAATTCCCAGTTTATTTTCTACAGAGGTTAACTCATCTTGCTTTTGCTCAATCTCTTTCCGCTCTGGCATTAAAAATAGAGTAGACAAATACTGACCAAAACTACGTTCTACTAATTCCTTTGCTTCCTCCAATGTATGAGTTTGTAGTAAATTCAGCACCATACCATAACTAGGAGTAAACTGGCTCACCAGGGGGTCAGCTCCTGAAGTTGCTAAATAAGCTGCCTCTTTAGCACCCTCAAACCTAGTTTGCACAGTTAGAACATAACCTTGAGAATCCATCCCTCGTCTTCCTGCTCTACCTGCCATTTGCAGAAATTCTGATGGTCTTAGGAGTCGGTGTCCATCATCTGTACGTTTCGAGAGACTGGAGATAACCGTTGTCCGGGCTGGCATATTAATTCCTGCCGCTAAGGTTTCTGTTGCAAATACTACTTTGATTAAGCCTTGCTGAAATAATTCTTCGACTAATCCTTTCCAAACTGGTAACATTCCAGCATGGTGAGCTGCTATTCCTCTGGTGAGAGGTTCTAACTGTTGAGACCTAGCTAGCTCTGGGTTACGATTGAGAAATTCTCGAATTAGGGTTTGTAGTTTGGTTGCTTCTGCTTCGTTGACCAAAGTAAGATTGCTGACTTGTGCTACTTCTGTTACTGCACGAGCGCATCCCCTACGACTGAATATGAAGTAGATAGCTGGTAACATATCTCGCTCTTTGAGCTGAGACAAGACTGTTGATAAGCTCGGTTCTTGCTGTCTATCTCTTTTGTCTCTGCCTGTTTGTCTACTTTTAGGCTTGAGTTGGGGATTAATTCTTTTTTGATTGTTATGAAGTAGGGGAAATAAACCTTTATTGTTGGAAAAATTAAATTGCAGAGGTACTGGTCGGAAATCAGAGTAGATTAGTTCAGTAGGTCCATGTACTCTGGCAATCCAATCTGTGAGTTGGTCGCTGTTAGCTACTGTGGCGGAGAGGGCTAATATTTGTATTTCTGGCGGGCAGTAAATTATTGATTCTTCCCAGACTGTACCTCGTTGCCGATCGTTCATGTAGTGGCATTCGTCTAGAACTACTGCTTCTACTCTCTCTAGGGATGTACCTATTTCTCCAATGGGAGTACCATACAGCATATTGCGGAAGATTTCTGTGGTCATTACCAGGATTGGTGCTTCCCGATTGACAGATGTATCTCCTGTGACTAACCCTACCATTTTGGGTCCAAATTGGTTCCGGAAGTCCCGTAATTTTTGGTTAGATAGGGCTTTTAGGGGTGTGGTGTAGAATACTCGTCGTCCACGACTTAGGGCACGATAGATGGCGTATTCTCCAATTAAGGTTTTGCCTGAGCCTGTAGGGGCACAAACAACTACTGATTTTCCAGCGTTGAGGGCGGTGATCGCCTCTTGCTGGAAGTTGTCTAGTTCAAATGGAAATAAGGTCTTCAGATCCAGCTCTCGGCTGTTCTGGGTTGAGTATGACACTAATGTTTTTTTATTGACTTTATAAAGGTTTTGTGATAATGTCTATCCTGTTTCACCAGTAAATATAGACTTTATATTTTGATTTTAACTATTTCTCTAAAAAGTAGAGTTCGTAGGTTTGAAGTTGGAAAGCATTGGATAGAAAGTTTCCAAGGGGTTAGTACAATTGACTTTTGATTTGAAAAAATTTGGATATCTATAAATATGGAAAAACTTTTGATTTAGCTACAACAATGGTCAAGGCAGTCAAAATATTTTGTTATTTTAGATAAAAAATCTGAACATATACCACTCTTAAATGATTTGTAAAAAACAGAAAAATCGAAAAATATTACCTCTAATCAATTTAAAAATATTTCCTGCATAAATAAAATAGAAATACTATATTCCTAAACTAATATTTTGACATTACCTCTAAATTTTTAACTGTATAGCTTTAACATACATTTATAAAGTTAACCAAATTGAGAAAAAACTCAAAGAAAATAGGCTCTAGAAAATCCACAAAAATTCAGTAATTTTTGACTTTAAATTGAAAGTAGTATGACAACACAAACTCAAACTCCAAAGATAGTAGTAGTAGGTGCTGGCTGGGCTGGTTTAGGAGCCACTCACCACCTAGCCAAACATGGCTATGATGTTACACTTCTAGAAGCTAGCCCTTATCCTGGTGGTTTAGTGGCTGGCTGGAAAACTCCCGGTGGCCGTTCGGTAGAAGTCGGGATACATGGTTTTTGGTATCCTTACCATAACATATTTTCTATTGTCAAGGAGTTAAACCTTAATCCTTTCACCTCTTGGACTCGCTCGGCTCAATATTCTCCCGCTGGATTAGAAGTAGAATCACCTATTTTTCAAGATTTACCAATTTTACCTACACCGCTTGGTACTTTTATTTATACTCAATTTCAACGCTTACCTTTAAGCGATCGTCTTTCTGCTCTGCCACTGCTTTATTCTCTTATAGATTTTGATAATTCGGATGAAGCTTGGCGACGATATGACTCTATAACAGCTAGAGAACTATTCAAACAATATGGGGTGAGTAAGAGATTATATGATGATGCTTTTAACGCTATGTTATTAGTTGGTTTATTTGCTCCGGGAGAACAATGTTCGGCTGCTGCTGCTTTGGGAATGTTATATTATTTTATTCTGGCTCATCAAGCTAATTTTGATGTGGTTTGGTGTCGAGGTACTGTAGCAGAAATGATATTTAAACCTTGGGTAGAAAGTATCGAAAATTTAGGTGGAAAAGTTCTGACAAAACAGCGAGTTAGTGACTTAATTGTTGATGATAATGGCAAAGCCAAAGGAGTTGTTTGTGAAGATCAAATATTTGAGGCGGATGCTGTAATTTTTTCAGTTGGTATTAGTGGAATGAAAAAGATTCTGGCAGGAAGCGAGGCTTTACAAAACCGTCAAGAATTTAGGAATGTTAATAATCTAGGTGGAGTTGATGTATTAGGAGTTAGATTGTGGTTTGATAGAAAAATTCTGATTCCTCGTGCTTCTAATGCTTGTTTTGGATTTGATGCAACTACTGGTTGGACGTTTTTTGATTTGAATGCTTTACATGACGAATTTCGAGATGAACCAGGAACAGTTTTAGAAGTAGATTTTTATCATGCTAATCAATTTTTACCTTTGAGTGATGGGGAAATAATAAAAATTGTGCAGGGATATTTAGCAACTTGTATTCCTGAATTTAGAGAAGCAGAAATTATTGACCAAAGTGTTGTCAGAGTGAGGGAAGGGGTGACTCATTTTTTCCCTGGTAGCTATCAATATTTACTCCCAGCAAAGACAAGTTTTGAGAATTTATTTATGAGTGGGGATTGGATTGTTAACCGTCATGGTTCATGGTCTCAAGAAAAAGCTTATGTGACTGGTTTGGAGGCTGCAAATTTAGTAGTAGATAAGTTTAAGTTAGGGGATAAAGCTAATATTATTTCGGTGGAAGACGATGAAGAACATATTAAATTTGCTAGGACGATTAATCAATCAGTGCGAGAAGTAGGAAAATCGATATTTCCTAATATTTGGTTGTAATTAATATTCAGACCATAAGTAGGAGAAAATTAGTTTTTGTTAGGAGAGGTTTTTCTGAATAATATGTCTCTCAACTAATCTCATAAATTAAGTAAATCAAGGGGTTAAAATTAGTAACGGCTCGAAGTATTTCGGGATTTTTATTACTATTTAGTCGGTAATTTCCAGCCAATTTCATTATACCATTAAACATAATGGTCGAAAGTTGTTAAATTTTGCCAGTCAGTTTAATTGCTCTTTTGTAGCAATAAACGAAGATATTTGAAATTGTTTGACTATATATGACTATATTTATGTAGAATGCTTATTATACGTGCGAAGCAACTTCCCGTTAATTTTTTTCAAACAATCCGTTAAATCCAAGCTAGCAGTTGTAAAGAATTATTACTAAGTATCACCAGAAGAAAAAAAAACACAATTTTCTGATATAAAGATGCCACTGAGGTTTTCAATTTACAGAGAAGAAAAAATGCTTTACTCAACTTTATTAACACTTGGCCCTAATACTTTTAGCTGGAGTCCTAAAATTGCCCTAATAATGATTATCTGCAATATTGTAGCGATCGCCTTTGCCAAGTTAACAGTTAAATATCCTAGTGTCGGTCCGGCGATGCCTGGTTCCAACTTTTTTGGTGATTTTGGAGTAGCTGGTGTTTTGGCAACTACAAGCTTCGGTCATATTTTAGGTGCAGGTGTGATTATTGGTTTAGCAAATATAGGTAGTCTATAAATTATTGTAGGTAGATTGACATACTCCCGACGCTCCCCTACGGGAGAGCGCGGGATTCTTCAGTCTGGGAAGCCCTGACCGCAGTTTTAACAGAAGTGATGTCTTCCTCCTGTGTTGATAACAATCCAACCCACCCCCATCCCCTCCTGGGAGGGGAGCTAGAGGGGTGGGTGAGTTATAATTTCTATCTAATTCCTGGCCACACTCCGGACAGGAATGCCAGCGCTCTGATAAGCTTTTAGGGACTTTGCTCAAACATTGCCAACAATGTTGAGACGTACCCTGTGGATCTACTTTGATAACTCGTTTGCCAAGTTTCCTGGAAACATATTCTAAGACATCAATAAATTGATAGTAACTGCATCTTGCAAAGACTTATTCAATCCTGACTTGGCTGATTGGCCGTTGGGTAAAAACTGACCATTATCTCCTAACTTTGCTTTGCAACGTCGGACTAAATTAGCTATTTGCAGGTCTTCGATGAAAATAACACTTACATCACTAAACAAATGATAAGCTAATTTGAATTGCCAGTCTAATCTTTGTCTAGCTATTAGTTGATGCAGTTTTGCTATCTTAGGCTTGAGAATTTTCCAAGGTTTTGAGTGCTGGGATTTTTTGGCTAATCTCATCTGTAGTTTAGACAAACGATGTTCACAGAACCTGAAAAACTTAGGAACTTCTATGAACTCCCCATCACTGGTAACAGCATAGTGCAATAATCCCAAATCAATGCCCTTTGAGTTTTCTTCGGTGGGTTGAATTTATACAACCTCTACAGGTACTGTTTTGTCTTCGATTGTGAAACTGATATAATATCCATCCTCTTCTCGAATTACTGTATCCGTCTTAACCTTGAAACCTTCTGGTGTTGGGTGATTGTACACGAAGGGGACTAAACCAATTTTTGGCAAATTAACACAAAAACGACCGTTAGCATTTTTGACTATATTGGTATTTGATAACTGAGGATAACTGAACGAGTTATAATAATGCCTTCCTTTGAATTTCTGTCTACCACTGGTTTTACCGTTTTTATCAGGTTGGGTAAAGTTATCCATTGTGGTTTGTACACGCTGGATAACGTCTTGAAAAACCTGGGAGTGCATGGACTTATACTCAAGAAATAGTTTTTTAGTCTGTGCTAAATCCGCTAGCTGTACTGTTTCCCACAACACATAACCATTGACTATATTTGGGTGCTTATCTCCTTTCCTTGTAATCGGGTTATTGTTGCTGTCTTTTTTTCTACCATCCCTTGTTTGTACTCTAAATTCAGGGATATTTTGATAAATCTGTTCTACTGGCACTACTGAAGCATTAAGTGGACAAGAATTTACTGGTGTGCGCGTTGCTTCAAACCAATTCAACCTTTCAGCTAAACGATAGTTATATTGCTTCTTAGCCATGTGTAACCAGTTAGCAATAATCACCGCTTGAGTTTTATGTGGTTTTAGCTTGTACTTATATTTCAGTAGCATTGCAGAATCGACCTTTATATCTACTATAGTTAGTATATCAAAATAACGGTTAGACTAAGCAAAATAACGCCCGGCTTTCCCATACGACGCTCCCCTATGGGAGAGCGCGGGACTTCCCGCCGAGGGAGTTAAATCAATAATCTCATTTACATTTTTTTAGGTAACTTTGAGAAAGTTACCTTTCTATTAGACTCTAACTATTGTCCAACAGTTGAGGAAAAAATCATGGGTACTAGAGAAGCATCTTTTTTATTAGGTATCTCTCGTCAACGTTTATTAGTTTTACTAGCTCAAGGAAGAGTCAAAGATGCTGAGAAAAATGGTAGATTCTGGGAAATACCAGTTTCTGAAAGTGGAATGCCTGTAATAATTCCGGCTCGGCGCGGTCCGAAAGGTATCTGGCACAAGGAAAAACCCAGCGAACCTAAAATGATTCATGTTAATCAAAGCAAAATTAAAGGTAATAAGGGTAAGCCTCCAGAGGAATTGGAACCTGTGCTTTCAGTTAAAGATGGCGAACGCAACGATTATGGTTATGAGTTATATATTCCAGGTCCTTGCCAAATCGTCTACGAACCTTACAAACCCGCAAAATGTGGCGCTCACTTGTGGATTAATACTTATAATTCTGTGGAATTTATACATACTGAATTTTCACCAGACCCTGCAAGACAACCTAGCAGACAAATTTACATATAGTTTATTTCCATAGACACTACATCATCACAAAAGAATATCTATTTGCTAGAAAATCTTAACTGACGATAACTTCAGCTAATTTTTGCTGTTTGGTTAATGGAAAAGGTATAGAATCATTTAAAGTATCTCTTCAGATTACAGAACTATCAGATAAAATCTTTAACTGGACTGTATTGTTCTAAGAATTGCAAAGGTTTGAGATTAATTTTCGGATAAATTTATGATACTTGCCGTTTTCGCCCTTGAAATGAAACTAAACTATATATTAGTAGCTCAAATTTTGAATTTTCTCCCTCCCTACATTAACTAATGCAGGTAATTGAATTTTGGGAAACATCCAACTACTTGTTCTTCAAAAATTTTCTTTCAAATCTTGAACTAAAACCCAATATCATCTAAAGCCACCTGAGCTGCTTCAAACAACTCATTATCAGAAACATACCGCCAATCGGTATCTCCAATTTCCTGATAAAAAGTCTGGTCATAAGCACGAGTTTGAATTACTACAGGCATCGGTACTGCATGACCTAATACTAAAGCTTGCTGTTTAGAATCCAACTTTGCCAAAACAGACCGCAAACTATGACCGCCAGAAACTCCCGTAAAAATAGAATCAATATCCTTATCATCATTCAACAGAGCTGTAATTCTCGTACCAATTTGAGACATAACTTCCGCATCTATTCCCGAAGGTCGCTGGTCTACAACTAATAGAGTCACAAAATATTTTCGCATCTCCCTAGCGATAGTACCAAAAATAGTCGAACGTACTATGGCAGGGTCGAGAAAACGGTGAGCTTCCTCAATAGTTATGACTAACTGTTGAGGACGGTCATTAGGATTTTTAGAACTTAAAAATTTATCTGCCTTCCGTACATAACTATTATGAATTCTGCGAGTAATCATATTAGCAGCTAACATATAAGAGAGCATATTTGACTGAGAACCAAATTCAATAATAACGTGCTTCCCTGCGTCTAAAGATTCTAAGATTTCCTCTATATAATTATTAGTATTTTTTGTCTGCATATATTTCAGATTATCCAGTCGTAACAATTTCCTTTGCAACGACATAATCGAACCTTTATGACCTCTCTTTTCGTCACAAAATATTTGAATATCTTCATTAGTCATTGCCAATAATTGAGTAATCCAAGACTTACCAAATTCACTGCGGAGAATATTAGCACTATCAATACTTGCCTCAGATAAATTTAACTCCCTTTGCACCAACCCAATATCTTCAACCTCAATTTGATTGTAGCTAAGATACAATTCTCGTGCATCTCGCACCCCTCTACGTCTAGTAGATTCTGGGTCAAGTGTCCAAAGTTCGACTCGATCTGGAAATAATTGTCGTAAACCTTTTACTGTATTAACTTGTTTTCCTTCTGCCATTGCTTCCCAACCATATTCGGAGTGCATATCAAAAATTAAATTTACCGCAGCACCCTTCCGAATAATTCCAGATAAAAGTAGACGAGTCAGAAAAGATTTACCAGTTCCCGACTTCCCAAAAATTCCATTACTTCGTTCTACAAATCTATCTAAATCTAAACAAACAGGTACATCCATATCAATAGGTTTACCTACAGCAAAATTGCGGCGACTGGGGTCATCTTCCCTACCAAAAACTAGACTAAAGTCTCTCACACTCGCTTCAAAAACTTGAGAAAAGTGACTAGGAATAGTTTTGACTGGCATTAATTTAATTTCGGCACTGGTTTGAGCTTCAAAGGATGCTAAATTTTCTATGGATTGGGATTTTTTTTGATTATTATTATTTTCGTTGGAGTTGAAAGAAACTGGTAATTCTTCTGGAGCAATAACTAACATTAACATTGGGGCAAGTTCGATAGTTCCGTAGGTGCTACCTCCAGCTAAAACAGATTGTAAAAAATCATCTGTGGGTAGGGGAGGGTTAATCATTATTCGTTCACTGGATGTTCCTAATAAAACATCAGTTAGCATACAGAAAAAGTGAGCGCGTACTCCTTGTACGACTAAAAATTTGCCAACACGCATATCTTCTACCAATACGTCTGGGTGGAGTCGTACTTCTAATCCTTGACTGAGAGAACCTTGAATTACTGAGCCTAATGGTCTTTCAAAATCCATGTAAATTACTTAATTATTTTCGGGTGTTATATTAAGTTATACCATTTTTATTAGAGAAGGAAGAAGAAAGAAGGAAGAAGTAAAGAAGCAAATAAGGAAAAAGAAAGAACTAAAGAAGTAAATAAAATTGGTGTGATTGGATAACAAATGATGAGTAGATTTGGCAAAAGACTAGATAAATATTTAAAAATGACAGAATTACTTCGGTGTGCAATTTCCGATCTAGAGAAATTGTCAGAAGCAGAACATTTCGGCGATCGCCTCTCGTCTTTTAGCTGAATTAGAAGATGAGAGGTTGTGGCAGGAGCATTGACTTAATCAAAGAATAACGATATAATAAGTTATAAAGCATACTA
>NZ_JBNHER010000060.1:0-36992 GCF_050015975.1 Dapis purpurea BLCC-M126
CTCCCCTTTTAAGGGGAAAAAAAGTGCTAGGATATTTCCTTATCTTCAATTCCCGAACGGTTTTAACCAGAGGTAATTATCAATTATCCATTATCAATTATCAATTAATGAAAAACACTCTCTCAGGAGGATATTTTAGAGACAGTTATACATAACAGCAGATTCAATCTAAATGATTTATAATAGTGGTGGGCTAAACTAAAAATGTACAGCTAATTTTTAGAGAATATTAAACTGGGAATTAATCAAAAAAGTTGAGATAAATATCATCTTTCAAACATGACTTGTACTTAGTTAAAGTCTGATAAAACTAATACCACTTTTAAAAAAGAATGCTACAAAAAAGTACCTCTTGTCGGATATGCTGAAGAATAGCTGCTCCAATATATTTTAGATGGCTATATCTATCATTTCCCCCTTTTTTTTCAATATTTACTCCTTCTCTCCAAGATAACTCAAGCTTTCTTCCTTTTCACCTGGGGACGTTGTATGCAACGTCTCTACCTTATGTGACAAACATTTATCACGCTTGTTATAAGATAGCAAAAAAATATTTAGATAATTGATCAGACAGGGTAAAACTTTGAATTAACAAAAAAGAGGCTGAGAAAAATATTATCTTTCCACCTGATTTTTAATTTATTTCTTCTGCCATTTTACCTCTTCCTTCTTACTTATAAAAAATATGTTACCAAAAGAAGAACTACTTAAAGGAATCGAAAATCGGGAAACAATTACCCGAATAATAGACTTAGCTGAACAAGCTATTAAAACTTGGGAAATTACTCAGAGTGATTTTTTATCACCGCCGGAAATATTTGAGTCAGAAAGAATTTTTCAGAAGTTAACTGAAGTAGAAATAGTTTCATGGGGTGGGTATCCTCAAGCTGAACGCAAAAGATTAGCGATCGCTCGTTCAGAATTACCTATCGATCCTTCGAGTGTGGAATTAAAAGCTATTAATATTGAGGGAAATTTTTTGTTTGATACTGCTACTCACCGAGACTTTCTTGGTTCAATGTTAGGTACTGGAATTGTCAGAGAAAAAACAGGGGATATTATTGTTTTGGGAGAACGAGGTGCCCAGGCAATTGTTGTTCCTGAACTGGTGGAATATTTAATAATGAATCTCCAACAAGTTCGGTCTGTTCCTGTTAAAGTTAAACCTCTAGAATTTAGTGAATTAAGAATAAGAGAACCGAAAAAGAAAGAGTTAACAACTGTGGAAGCTTCAATGAGATTAGATGCTGTTGCTTCGGCAGGTTTTGGAATGTCTCGCAGTAAAATGGTTGACTTAATTGATGGGGGAGATGTAAGGGTTAATTGGAAAGAAATTAGTCAGGCAAGTTATCAAGTTAAGTCTGGAGATTTAATTGCAATTAGAAGTAAAGGGAGGTTAGAAGTAGGGGATGTTGCTATTACGAAAAAAGAACGTTATCGGGTGAATTTGACACGATATGTTTAGATTGGAGAAGGAGTCAGGAGACAGCAGTCAGAAGTCAGAATAGAAGAAGCTAGGAAAACATAAAATATTGCAGATGTAGGGGGTGGGCTCAGTGTTAAATTAATGGGAGTATCATAAAACCAGGTAAACACCCTCCCAGTTGAACCCAACCTTGTATTTAGGGTTCGGGTTTATAAGACTTTATTGTTTTGAAATAAATGCTTTTGGTTTAACCCGCCCCTACTTTATTTAACCACATCTTCATCAAGTATTTCAATTGGAAAATTTAACTTCTGTAGAGTTAAGCTGACTTTATCTATTCGTATTTAATCGATTATTTTTACTCCCATTCCAGATATTCTTTAGGAGTCATTAGTTGACTTTTAGCTTGAGCAACCATTGGATATAGCTCCTATTAAATTAGCTACTGGACTGATGAGTTATCTAAAGATTATAATATAAGTAATACCATTTCCAGTTGATTGAAGAGTTATTGAATTATTTTCGCTCCTAGTATTGCTATAGCTCTATTTTCTTTAGGCTAGAGCAATACTACAAACAGAAACTTTTTTATGACTTAATTATCCGGAAACCTAAGTAAATGTTAGAGGTAAAAATATGTCACGATTATATAATCGAGCCTACAAAATATTAGAGGTAGAAGTTGACAAATGTGCCAAAGAAGATTTGGTTGGGGAAGTGGGAAAAAATATAGTAATGAAAAGATTGGATAAGTTAACTTTCCAATCAGGAGAACCCCTAAAAGAAGAAGAGTTAAGTTATTTAGTAAAAGACCAATTTCCCAATTTTAGCGAGACAGTTATTCAGAAAGCAGCTAAAGCAAATAAACCACCAGGAATTTTGAGTAAAATTGCTTGGATACCTGCTGCATTAGTGGGAATGGCAGGAATAGTTTGGGTGGCAAATTTACCCTATCCAATGATTCGTAAACCTGTGTCTAGAGTAGTACCAATAATTTTGATTCCTAGTTATATAAATATGGATTATAACTATCGGGAGGCGATCGCTAATGTTGAACAAGCGGATCAATTAATTAATAAAGCAACTTCTAGTGCAGATATTAATTTTGGTGCTGAGAAAGTTGTTTTAGCACAAAAACATCTTGATGAATTGCCTGTTTGGTTTTTAGGTTATTATCCTCAAAGATACTGTACTTTTTTCAGTTGTTCTTGGAAATTTACACTGGATGAATTTGAAACAGCGAGAAAACAGGTAGGGCGAATGGAGGCGAAGGTATTTCAAGAAAAAAATGCTCAAACATTATTAACGGAGGCGGAACAAAAAATTGCCACAGCTAAACAACAATATCTGGAAGCTGAAACCTCAACAGAAAAAAATGAGGCGATCGCTAACTGGCAAATGGGAATAGATAAGTTAGCACAAATTCCACCTACTACTGTTGCTGCAAAAATGGCAAAACCACAATTAGCAGCAACTAAGCGAGATTTTCAAGCAGAGGTGGGTTTAGCTAATGGTAGTAAACGTAGTGATGTGATAATTGAAGCAGCTAGACAATTTGTTTTGCAAGCAGGCAAAATTTCTGAAGATGAACCTTATCCAGAACAGAAATTGCAACTAGCGGTGAGTTTATGGGAAAAAGCAATTAGTCAATTACAGAAAATTTCTGTAGATAACCCAAGTTATGTGGCAGCACAAACTAAATTGGCAGAATATCAAGTAAAACTGAGTGAAGCTAAAATGCGTTTACAAGCAGAAAGGGAGTCAGGAAATGCTTTTAAGCGGGGTAAAGATTTAATTGCAGATTGGCAAAAATATGCTGTTGATAATTCTAATCAAGGTTTACTTGCTAGTAAGTTACAGCAAATTATTAATCAGTTAGAGAATGTTCAACCAGGAACAACTTATTATGAAGAAGCTCAAGAATTATTGAAATTTGCTAAGAATAAACAGAAAAGTTTGTAAGTTGGAATTAGGGGTGCAAGACAGGGATTTTGCTACAGATGCAGGGATAAACTTTTTATGAGGTAGGGGATATTTGGAAATCGTCTACCTATTTTTTTCATACATAGTTTTTCTGTTGATAAATTGAGAAAGAATTAAAAGTTACTGGTAAAATAAGTTCCTTTTTTGTGTTATATTATTATGTAATGCTCAAATATAACCATTCCTAGTAAGGAGCTTTTAGTTTAAGTTTCAATTAACTAACAATAGAATAAATGAGTAACAAAAAACTCCTAGAAAGAATCACTATCAACCCGAACATCTGTCACGGAAAACCCTGCCTCCGGGGATTGCGTTATCCCGTAGAATTTATACTAGAATTGCTTAGTAGTGGCATGACTATTGAGGAAATTCTTGAAGACTATGATGATTTAGAAAGAGACGATATCCTTGCTGCTTTACAGTTTGCTACTATTGTACATCAATAATTTATAATATTCAGTATTTCCTTAAATATACCTATTAAAGTTAAATGAGTTCATCCCTAGAAGAATCTATTGTTTTAATTAGTAGTAGTAAAAAAGCAAATGTTATTGGAACTGGATTTGCTTTTTATAAGGTAGATAATTATACTTATTTACTGACCTGCGCCCATGTTGTTGAGGGTGTGGGTGGTGAGGAAAATTTATTGGTTAATAATATTCCCGCAAAAGTTGTTGCCACAGGAGATGTTAATGGTTTTGATTTAGCAGTTTTAGGAGTTGAAAAGCTGAGTATCCCACTTTTCCAGCTAATAAGTTTATCCGAAGCAGAAAATCAAAAGTTTCGGATAGCAGGTCATTATCTCTATGGTGAAAATAAAAATATCATGCTGGAAACTGTTAATGGAAGTTTAGGGAAAAAGCGTTTTGCTCGTCAAAATAATGAAACGGTGACAGCTTGGAATTTGTTAATTAATGAAGGCGATCGTCTTCGTCAAGGTTATAGTGGGGCACCTGTAGTTGACATGAGCGATCGTGTTTTGGGTGTAGCTACCAATATGGAGAAAGATGGAGCGGAAGGGTTAGCTATTTCCGTAGAAGCTTTAAATAAAATTTGGCCTGAAATGCCTCTTGCTATTTCTCAACAGCTTAAACTTAAAATAGATAAAGTCAACGAAGACATAACAGATGATATAGGCACAGACACAACAGATGATATAGGTACAGACACAATAGATGATATAGGCACAGATTCTCTGCCTGTACTTGTTGGTGACTATACTAAATTAGAGATATTGCTTCGTCAGCAAGAGTGGAAAAAAGCGAATGAAGAAACTGATTTTTGGATGTTGATAGTTGCAGGGCGAGAGAATGCAGGTTGGCTTAGAATAAAAGATATAGCAAATTTTCCTTGTACAGACCTCCATGCAATTAACCAATTGTGGGTAAAATATAGCGGTGCTAAGTTTGGATTTTCTGTACAAAAGAAAATTTATCAGGATTTGGGTGGAAAAAGAACATACAATAAAGAGACATGGGAAAAGTTTGCAGAAAAAGTGGGATGGCGTCAAAGGAGGGCTATTGTTTGGAATAAATGGATGAGTTACTCAGAACTAACGTTCAACAAAAGTACGCCTTACATGGGACATCTTCCTACGATACCTGGCCTGACAAATGGTAAGTCACCTTGGGAGGTGATCAAGGAAGTTACGACCAAGGAGATACCTGGCGGGGAGGTATTGGTTTACAAAGGAGGTGTAAAGTTTGATGCCCCAACATGGAAGACAATACCACCAAGGACAGAAACAAAAACGGAGACGAGAATAGTACCGTATGGAAAAGCAGCTGGTGTAGCTGCCATAGCACTGTTCTCACGAGCAGAGACTTGTAGACTATAACATATAGGTGTTTAAGCTACTTTTTATTGGCGATCGCTCAGATACCACTGATCAGCATAACAGCAGCCTTCAGATCAATAATTAGCCATAATCAATCAGCTATCTTTAGTATTTATAACATAGTGCCATGAACCAAATCACTATACAATTATCAACAGAACAATACCAATATATTCAAAAAATTGCCAACCAGCAGAAAACCTCACCAGAGAAAATTCTAGAATCAAAAATTACCCAATGGTTAGAAGAATCTCAAACTGACTTTAATCAAGCAGCTAATTATGTATTAACAAAAAACTCTGAACTCTATAAGCGCTTAGTATGATATAAAATCCGGTTGAATAGTTGTCATTGCGACGATAGGAAGCAATCTCGGCGCACCTATGAGATTGCTTCCTTCCACTCCGTTCCAGTCGCAATGACTTGGGTATAGTAATTATCCGGATTTTATATGACTCGCTATCAGCAAATCATTACCCAGACAGGAGGAGCTAATAGTATAAGCAATATTTCCGCTTTAGAGTCAGCAGTAGCACAACCAGAAGCAACATTTGCTGGAGAAGACTTATATCCAACTGTCATTGATAAAGCTGCTGCTCTCGGTTTTTTAATTATTATGAACCATCCTTTTATTGATGGTAATAAACGAACATGACACGCAGCAATGGAAGTTTTTTTAATCCTGAATGGACTAGAAATAAATGCTTCTGTGGATGAACAAGAACAAGTGATTTTAGCAGTAGCTTCTGGAGAATTGAATCGAGAAGCATTTACCCAATGGCTACAAGTTCATATTCAAACCATCTCTCCAACTGAACTGTAATATCATGTTCGGTTAAATAGTTTTTATAGTTAAAGCTCGTAGTAGGGCTTCAGCCCGAACTGTAGATAGGGCTGAAGCCCTACTACAAACAAAAACTTTATTATAAGTGATTATCCGAACATAATATAACTGAACAAAACTAGGGACGCTACATCCAACGTTCCTAATTTGTTATCTGCTAATCATAAACTTTCCTCTTCATCAATCTAAATTACGATATCTACTAAGAACTCTCACAATTTCTATTTCCATCTGAGCTACTTGATATAAAATAATTAACCATCTAAGAATCTGTTTGAGAAGTATTGCATAGAACCGATGAATCCTAAAAACCTAACCCCCCCTGCCCCCCTTCCCTACAAGGGAATGGGGGTTTCAAAGCCTCTCTCCTCGCAGGAGAAAGGTTTGGAGAGAGGTTTTTATGAGTTTACAAACAGCTTCTAAAGGAACACCTCTTAAATTATATAGAATCCGGTTGAAAAGTCGTGATTGCGACGATAGGAAGCAATCTCCTAAACTTCTGAGATTGCTTCCTTCCACTCCGTTCCAGTCGCAATGACTTGGATATATTAATTATCCGGATTCTATATTAGGCATAATTTCAGCATAACTTCGTCCCATCTGCTGACTATAATCATACACAATTCTTAACAGACAATTCTGAATTTATTATGCTACAAGAGAAATTAATGTATTACAAAACCAATTAATTTCTTTAGGAGCATACACACTTATGTCTACAAATACACCAACTCTTGCAGGATTATACGTTTTATCCTCAGAGGAGAAACTGACTTTTCCTCTGAAACACACGGAAGTTAAAGCCAAAATAGCGGGCAACCTATCCCGCGTCGAAGTCACTCAAAAATTTGAGAACCCATTCACCGAAGCCCTAGAAGCAACTTATGTCTTCCCACTGCCAGACGAAGCTGCTGTCGATGAAATGGAAATAAAAATAGGCGATCGCCTGATTAAAGGCAATATCAAAAAACGGGAAGAAGCAAAACAAATTTACCAAAAAGCTAAACAAGAGGGACGTACTGCTGGACTACTAGAACAACAGCGCGACAATATTTTCACTCAATCTCTTGCCAATATTAAACCAGGGGAACAAATAGATGTGATTATTCGCTATACAGACTCCCTTAAGTTTGAAGGTGGCGACTATGAATTTGTGTTTCCGATGGTAGTTGGGCCTCGTTATATTCCTGGAACGCCTATAGATGGAAGTGGCGATACAGACGAAGTTCCTGATGCTAGTAAAATTACCCCACCAATAGTTCCTCCGGCGACTCGTTCGGGACATGATATTGGTGTCACAGTAGAAATAGATGGCGGGATGCCAATTTTTCAGGTTCATTCCATATCTCACCAAATTCAAAAATCTGAGCGGGGAGAAATTGTCACAGTCAAATTAGGGAACGAAGATACTATCCCAAATAAAGACCTCATCCTGCGCTATCAAGTTGCCAGTAATAATACCAAAGCAACAGTATTAACTCAAGCAGACGAACGTGGCGGACATTTTGCTCTTTATCTAATTCCAGCTTTACGGTATCGCAGCGATGAAATTGTACCCAAAGATGTTGTTTTTCTGATGGATACTTCAGGTTCGCAAATGGGAGATCCCCTGCTCAAATGTCAAGAATTAATGCGCCATTTTGTTCGCGGACTTAACCCCAACGATACTTTCACAATTATCGACTTTGCCAATACAGCCAAAAAATTATCCGAAACACCTTTATCGAATACACCTAAAAATATTGCTACTGCGATTAACTATATCAATAGATTAAATGCTAGGGGTGGCACTGAAATGCTCAATGGTATCCGCGAAGTTTTGAATTTTCCATCCCCATCTGCGGGAAGACTGCGGAGTATTGTCATGTTGACGGATGGTTATATTGGCAATGAAAAAGCAGTATTGGCAGAAGTGCAAGACAAACTTCAACCAGGCAACCGACTTTATAGTTTTGGCGTTGGTAGTTCGGTGAATCGATATTTGATTAACCGTTTAGCAGAAATTGGGCGGGGTATTGCGAGAGTGGTGCGACAGGATGAAGCAACTGAGGAAGTAGCAGAGAAATTTTTCCAGCAAATTAATAATCCTGTATTGACTCAAATTGACATTAACTGGAATGGTAAGGGTGAAGCACCAGAAATTTATCCGGTGGCAATTCCAGATTTATTTGCCCAACAACCTTTAGTTTTGTTTGGGCGAAAACAGGATGCTGTACCGGGTGAGTTACAAGTTAATGGTATTGCTGCGGGAGGAGAAATTTATCAGCAGACTTTCCCGATTAATTTTGCTGAGTCTGGTAATGTGGCAGTTGCTCAACTTTGGGGAAGGCAAAAAATTAAACATTTGACGAATCAGATGTTTGATTATGAGAAGAAGTCGATGGTAGATAAAGTGACGGAGACTGCTTTGAGTTATCAATTGTTGTCGGAATATACGGCGTTTGTGGCAGTGAGTGAGGAGGTGCGAGTTGAACCTGGTAGTAAGAGTATTTCGGTGGAAGTTCCTGTGGAAATGCCAGAAGGAGTCAGTTATCAGGGCATTGGTGCAACACCTCCATCACATCCTCAAGTACAAGCTTTTTTGGCAGCTCCTGGAATGGCAAGGAATTACAAGAAGATGGCTCGAAGAAGCAGTCCGCGTTATGGAAATGCAAAGATGAGTATGGCTAAATTTGAAACTTCAGATTTAGACACAACAGATTTTATGAGTCAGGAAAGGGAAAGAGGGATTACAATTCCTGAATCTGTCGAAGCAACAGCACCTCAAACAACTGATTGGATGAAGAAAGAAAAGAAAAGAGCAGTTTCCATCGATCCAGAGTCTTTAGGAAGAAGCAGAAGAGTAAACATCAAAAAGAAAGATTCTGCCAAACTCACTGATAATACTTTGCAAATTATTCAGGTAAAGGGATTGGATGCAGCAGCACAAGAAAATTTGCAACAGCATCTACAAAATGTGAATATACCACCAAATATTAATGGTGAAATATTTTTGGAGTTGCAGGTGAAAGGTAAGCGCCTACTTCGAGTCATTTTAGATGATGAAACTTCTACATTGAAGGATAAAAAAGTAGTAGAAGAAATTAAGCGATCGCTACTAAAATGGCTGGTTCCATCTGGTGCAGCAGAGAGGATTGCAATTACAATCAAAGTTAGTTCCTAAGAGTCAGGGATTTATAGTTTTGTAGAATAGGCATCTTGTCTGTTAGTTGTAGGGACGTTCTATCGAAAATCCCTACTCCTTTGCCCGATCTCCTAATATCATGTCCGGTTGAATAGTTATAATTAAAGTTCGTAGTAGGGCTTGAGCCCTAAGTTCTAGATAGGGCTCAAGCCCTACTACAAACAAAAACTGATTATCTGGACATCATATAACTACTCCCTACTCCCTACTCCCTAAAATAAACAATATTCAATCCAAACTTGTTTAATTGTCTTTTCTCCCGCTTCAGATAAGAATAAATTGCGCCGAACTTCTTGCAATCCTAACTCTATAAATTCAGCAAGTTCTTTCTCTGATAAAGGCCAAGGAGGGCCATCAGGTACAGAATCATTGTCCCGTATGCGAGTAATTACCAAAAGTGTACCTCTATTTGCTACTAAAGGAGCAATACAGTTAATAACTTGCGATCGCATCTCTACTGGCAAAGCTTGAATAGTCCGCGACTCTATTACTAGATCGAATTTACGATGCCATTCAGAATCTAAGGCCAACAGATCGGCAACCAAATAGTTTACTGAAGAATCAGGAAATCTTTCCTGACACCAGGCGATCGCCTTTGTAGAAATATCAAAAGCTGTCACCTGAAAACCCAACTTTGCCAAAGCTTCCGCATCATCACCCAAACCACATCCAATAACTAAAGCAGTACGTCCTTCTCCTTGTGGTTGAGAAATATCTAACCACTCTTGTAGATAGGGATGTGTCGTTAAACGTGCCCAAGGTATTTGTCCTGCATCACCCTCAGCTTCAGAATATAAAATATCAAACCATGCAGTAGGATTTGCTTTTTGTGATTCAGTTGCCAACTTCTTTACTTTTTGTTGAATAGCTTCTGGTTGTTGTTCAAACATTATGTTTAATGTCCTAATTGTTCAGCTTTAATTTTATCCCAGTGAGGCAAAAAACATAGCTTCCTTCTGGTAATGACGTGATACAGCTAAAATACTTGATTAGTCTAGGGTTAGAGAACTCACATCACTCCTTCCTTGTGAAATGTATTACAGCATTTTTCAGATACATGAACTATGTCGTCACAACCAAAAACCTTATAGGGAGGTTCTATAGGACGTCTCTACTTTGATCTACCCAAATTAAAAGTGCTGTAAACAATCTCTCGTAACTCGCAACCCACCATTTCAGGTGTGATAGTCACAGCAACAATTTAACTTTTGACTTTTAACTTTTAACTTCTGGCTTCAACTATATCTAGAGTGACTGATATCACAAAGATTCAGCTATTCACTTCACTATACTTTAGTCATCATTCTCACCTCAGCAAGACTTTATGAGTCACTCCCATAACTCTGAACAAAAGAGAAAATAAAAATATAGAGTTCAAGGTTTTTCTTATGCTTCAAGTTAACTTACTCCCTGGCGCTATCAACGAAATAATGGTTTCTGTAGCTGATAGTTCTTATCTTACCCAATCAGATTGTTATGGCCTCATGGCCGCTATATTAGATGAATCAATCACAGAAGAAGAACGTCGTTCTGTGGACAGGTTGTTACGTTTTGTAGTTCGAGGAAAGGTGCAAATGGCATCTCAAAAGTCAAAATATTAACCTCATTGTAGATAAAGATTCCATCTTAAATATTGCAATAGAAAAAAGCGACTATAGTTACAAGTAAAGATAGAATAACCTAAAATATAATAATTTCTTAGTGTATAAGAATTAAATAATTATTTGTGGATATAAAATAAGTAAATCAGGTGCATTCTTCACAAGGCGAGCGTGGAAAAGGTTGAAAATAATTCCACCAATAAAATTAGAGTAGTTACGATTTAAATAATTTCTGACAACTAAGTAGAATACGCTAAAAAAAGAAGTTGCATATTTAGCTATAAAACGCCTTAAGTTACTGAGTATAACTGACTTTTGAGCTAATTTAAAGTTTGATAATACATAAGGGAAAAATTTACCAGTCTCTACTTATAAATATTTCGACAAATAAAACTTCTGAAATATTTAATTAGTTATTTATAGGTCAAGAACTTTTCCAATTAATACAACTAACAATAACACTGCATTACTAATTTTAATCATTGCTATATAATTTTCCTTAATTTTATTATAATCATTTAATTACAGCACTTTTTAGGATAGTGAGGTACACTTGAAGATTAATATTATGTGCCCCCTTCGGGGGAGCTACGAATTGCGGTTAAATAGTTATTATAATTAAAGTTCGTAGTAGGGCTTCAGCCCGAACTGTAGATAGGGCTTCAGCCCTACTACAAACCATATACTTTATTATAAGTGATTATACGTTAGCGTAGCTCCCCCGGAGGGGGCACATGATATAATCTCTCTTAATAATTAAGTAAAAAATAATCAATTCTTTTTTTATGGGAAACTTCAGAATGAAACTGTCTGATGGAGGTTATAGAGACATTTCTAAATAAATCTTGTGGATTCAAATAGAAGTTTTACGAAATCAAAAGTTTTACGTCCAGCCATCCCTTGTTATGCCTCATGGAGAGAGACCAGCACTTGGTTTAACGAATCAGCTAGTGGTGCGCTTCCAAAATGCTGTGAGTCGATCTGCAGCAGAGCGTTTAGCAGTGAGTGCTGGATTACGGATTATTCGAGAAGTGCAACACGCTGGAAATGTATTTCTGTTGGCTTATGAGGGAAATCCATTTTCAGCGATCGCTTGTTTCATATATCTAAACCAAACAATTGTCAACCTTTTCTGTCCCTAATTAACACAAATTAACTTAAAACAAATTAACCTAAAAATTAAGAATAATTAACTAAAACAATAATCCTATTACTTTACTGGCAAACTAAATTTCTAGTGTATGGAATAACCTAGTGGCGTGGAACAGCTAAGTGCAAAGCGTGTAGAGTGCATTAGACGGTTGAAATCTGAGCTGCGGGTGACATTTAACAATCTGTGTGGAATAGGCTTCCAGCCTGTCTGCACCATTTGTGTCGGTCCACTAGGCAAATATTGTTCCATAAATCCCATTGAATGAAGAAAGACATCAAAAATCTGAGACAATCAAACTAACAAATCCATAACTGTTAACTATAAAACGGAGAAGATTATATGAAATTAGCCTACTGGATGTATGCAGGTCCCGCTCACATTGGTACATTGCGCGTTGCTAGTTCCTTTAAAAATGTTCATGCTATTATGCACGCTCCCCTTGGTGACGACTATTTCAACGTCATGCGCTCTATGTTAGAAAGAGAACGTAATTATACGCCCGTGACTGCTAGTGTGGTTGATCGTAATGTATTGGCGCGTGGTTCCCAAGAAAAAGTAGTAGATAACATCGTCCGCAAAGACAAGGAAGAAACTCCAGATTTAATTGTTCTTACTCCTACCTGCACTTCCAGTATTTTGCAAGAAGACTTGGAGAATTTTGTCGAACGCGCTCAAATAGATGCGAAAGGTGACGTAATGTTGGCAGATGTTAATCATTATCGCGTCAACGAACTACAAGCAGCAGATCGTACTTTGGAACAAATTGTTAAATATTATATTGAGAAGGCGAAAAAGAAAGGGGAACTTCCAGAAGGAAAAACTGAAAAACCTTCTGTTAATATCATTGGTGTTTCTACCTTGGGTTTCCACAACCAACATGACTGTACCGAGTTAAAACGCTTAATGACAGATTTAGGTATTGAAGTTAACGAAGTTATTCCCGAAGGTGCGTCGGTTCACAATTTAAAAAATCTGCCTCGCGCTTGGTTTAACCTCACACCTTATAGAGAACTAGGCGTAATGGCAGCCAAATATTTAGAATCTGAGTTTGGCACGCCTTATATTGACATTACTCCTATGGGTGTGGTGGAAACTGCTCGTTGTATTCGTAAAATTCAGCAGGTGGTTAATGCTCAAGGAGCAAATGTTGACTATGAGGAATATATTGATAATCAAACTTTGCACGTTTCTCAAGCAGCTTGGTTTTCTCGCTCCATTGACTGTCAAAATTTAACAGGGAAAAAAGCGGTAGTGTTTGGCGATAATACCCATGCTGCTGCTCTGACAAAAATTTTGGCGCGGGAGATGGGTATTCATGTAGTTTGGGCGGGTACTTATTGTAAGTATGATGCTGACTGGTTTCGGCAAGAGGTGAGTGAATATTGTGATGAGGTTTTAATTAGTGAGGATAATGGAGAGATTGGAGATGCGATTGCTCGTGTGGAACCTTCGGCAATTTTTGGCACGCAAATGGAGCGTCACGTTGGTAAGCGTTTAGATATTCCTTGTGGTGTTATTGCTGCACCTATTCATATTCAGAATTTCCCTATTGGTTATAAACCGTTTATGGGTTATGAAGGAACTAATCAAATTGCCGATCTGGTTTACAATTCCTTTACTTTGGGAATGGAAGATCATCTGTTAGAAATATTTGGCGGGCACGATACTAAGGAAGTTATTACTAAGGGAATTTCTGCTGATTCTGATTTGAATTGGACGAAGGAAGCAAAGGCAGAATTGAATAAAGTGCCTGGTTTTGTCCGGGGTAAGGTGAAGCGAAATACAGAAAAGTTTGCAAGAGAACGTGGTATTGGGGAGATTTCTTTGGAAGTTATGTATGCTGCAAAAGAAGCGGTTGGTGCTTAGTTGAAGTCAGAAGTCAGAAGTCAGAAGTCAGAAGTTAAATTTTGGCGATGACTAAGTTTGAGAATTTTCTAATAATAATGGCGATTGCTATAATTGTTGTTAATTTTAGGGTGGGTATTCCCCACCTTTTTTTATGGGAATTTTTGATAATGATTTTATATCATGGAATTTGGTTTAACGTAATAGAGTCTGATGGGACGACTGTATATCTATCAACTATCCATTAACTATTTACCGGAAAAAATATATCAAGCTAGAGAAGATTTTTTAAACACAACCGATGCAAGATTCAATTACTTGAGATTTCGGTATTTTGATAGTAGATTTTTTATTTTAGAGAGAAGTATATCTGATAGTTTAATTAATCAGCTAAGATACATAAGAGAAAGGTATCAAAAAATTGCTGAAACCAAAAAAACTAATAACCAAGAACCGATTTATGTATGTAGAATATTGGTTACAGATTATAAAGTTTTTCCAGTATAGATGCTAATTGATGGTGAAAGAAATAATTTTATCACTAATGTTGCTGAAATATTTGAAATTAAAAACAAAGATTTTATATTTTTTGAAAAATCAAATAGAATTTTATCTCTTCGCTTACAACTGATAACTGATAACTGAAATGACCAATTACTAATCAAGAAATTCAAGTTATGGTTATGTATCAACCTATTATCAAGAGTCAAAATTCAAATTTGAATGTTATTATAAACAGGACTTACGCATTAGGAACAATTTTTGGACGTTTGAGATTACTATCCTGACGGACTGCTTCGCAAACGCTGTCGCTCGTAATGACAGAATTACCTTATTTTGCGTAATATCATGTCCGGATAATTAGTGATAAAAAAGTTTTTGTTTGTAGTAGGGCTTTAGCCCGATAAATACCTATCTTAGGGCTAAAGCCCTACTACGAGCTTTAATTATCACTGTTCAACCGGACATGATATAAGTCCTGATAAAAATACTAATTAAACGGACTTGATCTAAGAAAAGAAAACCACCAAACAAGATATAAATCTCATTTAGTGGCTGAACAATAAGGAGTAACTATGGAAAGGAAACCTTTAGTCTAATCTCTTAGCATCTATTGTTATCGGTAACTTTTCTGGTTGGTCTTTAGGAATAGATAATTCCCAACCATTTGTTAAAGTTAAAATCTTATTATCTCCATCAATTTTTTGTGAGACAACTTCTTCTTCTAAGTCTTTTTTAGCAACATAAACTTCTAAGTTTCCTGCTGGATTATTCCGTAACATTACTTTCATTAATAATTTTCCTCCACAATTTCAATTTCATTTTTACGACAACCGATAATCATTCCTTTTTTGATGAAATGCACGGAATAAATATAAAATTTTTGCAAGAAGGTACCGATGCCGCAAATATAACCGACTTCTCCTCCCTCCAAAAGAACATCACCTCGATTTTTTCCAGGAAAAGTACCATCATTACGAATGATTTTACAAACCCTGACTTTTTGTTCGAGTTCAAATGCAGGGGGTCCGTCTAATTCTATAAGTTCATCTACTTTCATTTAGTTGCCTCGCTAATATTCGATAAGTTTAGTATTTTTTCTACAATTAAACTGTGTTTAATTTGGACAGATATAGCTGAAGTCAGAAGTCAGAAGTCAGAAGTTAAAAGTTAAATTCTTGCTGTGACTAAACTTGAGAGGCGCTAGAATGTCTTGACCGCCCTGGCGACTGCTATATTATCTGTAATCACTTGCAAAATAGTCGTGATTTTTTTGACTTCTAAAAGTCATACTTTACTTCTTAATTATTGCATATTTATATTGTTGAAAAAAGTAGCGATTATAGCTGACTCAATAAGTCCAGTTTATTTGTCAATCAATCAAATATTTATGGTTTGTTGATCATAAAACTCGATTTCTGAGGGTTGTTAGAACTACACTTAATCAACAGGATAAATGTCAAAGAAAGAGAAATTATTAATTATTTTAACTATATTTATAATTTTGTAGATGCGTTCCCTCGCAAATCAATAGATACAGATCCAGGAACATCATAAACAAGGGACAAATATTTTGATTTCTTGATTAAACTACTTAAACTTAAATTTTAGTATTTGCCTCAATTAAACACTACTTTGCTAATCAGGTAACTTTTATTTAGATAAATTTTATAATTCATCTTTTAACTAATTAATTTATCGTAGCAGAAAGTATTGTTATTATAAGACTCCAACCAATCAAAAATTTGCTGTAGTTGGTGCAGGGAAATCATACCAAACTTCCAGAGAATCATTGGTAGCGGACCACAAGAAGCTTCACTGTGTTTCCGTGCGACAGAAATTGCTGCTGCGGAAAGAGATAATTCTTCCTGCAAAAAATGAATAAATAGAGTGGTTTTGCGATCGCCTTCCATAGTTATTATCCTTAAAAAATTCAACTACAGGTAATAGATATGGAAAGTTCTATATCTATTACCAATGAGTATTGTTCATTAAAATTAATGGTTGTATTTAGGAACTTCCATTTTCCAGCATCTTTCTAACCAGTCTACTAACTCTGTCCGAGGAGCAATAAATTGCTTAACAGTGCTTTGGAGTAGAATAGCATCAGTACAACTCTTTACTTCTACTAATAATTCACCATTGTCAGTACACCAACTATTAATCATTAGCTCTTTTAAGCGATGGTGAACAAACCAACGATCTATTTGAGAAAGATTCACAATTTTAGTCAAATCTTCGGGATGAGGGTGAGAATTATGATTACTACACATTGTTGCTTTTCCTTGTATCGCCCATAAGAGTTTGCAATTGTTTTTCTAGTTGCTCAATTCTGTCAACTAAAGCACGAGTTACGGCAGCTTCAGTATCTGGTAATTTTCCATGTTCTAGAACTCCAGTCCGTTCACCAGATTTCGATACGACTCTACCTGGTATACCAACAACGGTGCAGTCAGAAGGGACATGACGCAATACAATGGAACCAGCACCGATGCGAACATTATCACCAATATTGAGATTCCCTAGTACCTTTGCACCAGCACCAACTACAACGTTTTTGCCAATAGTGGGATGGCGTTTACCAATTTCTTTTCCTGTTCCACCAAGAGTGACACCCTGATAAATTAATGAATAGTCTCCAATAATTGCTGTTTCACCAATAACTACTCCCATACCATGATCGATAAATACTCCCTGTCCAATTTTTGCCCCTGGGTGAATTTCTATTCCTGTGAAAAACCGCCCCAAATGGGAAATTAAACGTGGAATTAAAGGTACTCTCTGACGGTACAATTTATGAGCAAGACGGTGTAGTAATAAAGCATGCAAACCAGGGTAGCAACATAACACTTCAAGCCAGTTGCGTGCTGCTGGATCTCGCTCGAAAATTACTTGAAAATCTGTTAATATTGTATTTAGTTCAGGAAAGGTAAAATATTTGTACCAAAACCTATGACGACGAGATGAAGAAAGCTCTCTATTGGATTCTAATAGTAGATTTTTTTGGAGAACTTCACTATCAGCCTTTGGTTTGACTTGAGACCTCAAGTTACCTTGGCCTTTTGTCAAAGTAGAATTGTTAGTTGTGTTAGGTAAGGTGCAGGTATTGGCAGTCATTTCAGTTATCAGTTATTAGTTAGCTTCCTGTGGAGGAACTGCTTTAACAGTACCTTTAGTAATAGTAATAGGGAGGTTTAAGACCTTATTTCTTGGTCATGGGTCAAAATAAAGGCTTCTGTCTTTGATAAAGACGTTTGCTTTTCAATGTTTATACCAAGTGCCTTGTAAACTACTGATAAATATTTCCTGCTCAGTCTTTATTAAATTTATTAGGTTTGTACTCAAAATATTTAACCCATGAGTAGAAGAGTATTATAGATATGTTTAAAATATATTTTGGGCTATAGGTACTAGTATTTTTTGTAGTGTGTACGAGTATTTACTGAATAATGTACTAGCATTTTTGTACTCAAGGCAAATGCTTGTATTACTGCAAGTTTGAGGATCTTAAGTGGGGTTTTCTCTAAAATTTAAACTTGTACTCAATATTAGTTTAACTCATAACCATAGTCGAAATATTAAAAAAAACGTTAAAAATTATCTACTTAATTCTGAAAAAACTGCTAAGTTAATTACAGAAGCTAAAAATTGGCACTTAAATTTTTCGTAGTATACTGTTTCATCCTAAATCTAAATTTTGCAATAGATGTAGGTTTGGTTGGGGAGTGTTTTTGGCTAAGAGCCGACATGAAACGCTGCGCGACATGGAAAGTGCAGCTTATCCGTAGGATAAGGATAAACCTAACCACTATCTGTCCCTCCTACTCCCCTACTCCCTAATGCACTATTTTAGTTGAAACCGTTCGGTAGGTAGATTAGGGGTTGGAATGTAGAGTTTTTCGCTTAGATGATCAAACAGGATTAAATGCCGTCACCCCGCCTTGATTAGCGAAATGTTTTTGTCGGGCGGCTTACCCATCCCCGTAACAAAAAAACTTCTGGCTTTTGACTTCGTTCGTCCTGGGATATAAGGGTTAAATTAGTAACTTATTAGAAATATTTATCAAATACTAAAGAAAAGTCAAGAAAAATCCACCCTAGTTGCCAAAAACTGATACATTATATACAGTAATAAAAGATTAACCTAAATAAAGAACAATATGAGTACAGTAGATAAGAGAAAAGGGAGGCAGATAATTGGAAGATAGGAGTTCTGCAAATAAGTTATTAATTGAGATTATTCTCAAATATAGTTTGTTCTAATTTTCTGAAATAATAAGATTCAATCTACTTTCTTATCAAGAATAATTATCAAATGCTAAAGAAAAATTAAGAAAAATCTACCCTACTTGCCAAAAACTGATACATTGTATACAGTAATAAAAGATTGACTTAAATAGGGGGTATATGAGTACAGGAGCCTAGAGAAAAAAATATGGTCAAAAAAATAGCGAAATAACCAATATATATAGCTTCCAGCATGAGTACATAGGAGCCTGCACCATCACACCGTAAATACTCGTACCCAACTTAAAAAATACAAGTACCTGTACCCCAATAAAAAATTTTATATATCCCAATCTAATTTGAATTATTAAATTAGAAAAATCTGAGTACAAAATTAATCATAATAATAAATACTAATCGCGGTTTTTGAATGTAGCACTCTAAAACCCACTGATATAAAAACTATAACGCCGGACACCAAATCCACTGACATAACACCGCCAATGTTCAAGTCACTGAGAAAAAGTGTATCGACGCGAGTAATCCGTCACCCACGGCGACAGCTAGTACAATACAAGTGGAAACTTAGATGTTACAGCCAACAGAACTATCTGCCCAACCAACAGTGAACAGCTTCGCAAACACCACGGCGAGCCCAGAAAAAAAATCCGGCGGCTGCGCGTCAAAGGGTTGCGGAAGCACCGAACAGGAACTGGCCCCCAATATCCAAGAGCGGGTTGCTAACCATCCTTGCTATAGTCAAGAAGCGCATCACCACTATGCTAGGATGCACGCTCCAGTTGCACCAGCTTGCAACATTCAATGTAACTATTGTAACCGGAAATACGACTGCGCTAATGAAAGTCGTCCAGGGGTAGTTAGTGAACTACTAACTCCTGAAGAAGCAGCTCACAAAGCTCTAGTAATTGCAGGGAAAATTCCACAAATGACTGTTATGGGTATTGCCGGACCTGGCGACCCATTGGCCAACCCAGAGAAAACATTCCGCACTTTTGAGCTTGTAGCTGAGAAAGCTCCAGATATCAAGCTTTGCTTGTCAACCAATGGTCTAGCTTTACCTGAGTATGTAGATCGGATTAAAGCATTAAATATTGACCACGTTACTTTAACAATTAATATGGTTGACCCTGAAATTGGGGTTAAGATTTATCCTTGGGTTCATTACAAGCGGAAGCGCTATAGAGGAATTGAAGGAGTCAAAATTCTCCATCAAAGGCAAATGGAATCTTTGGACTTGCTCCAAAAAGCTGATATTCTCTGCAAAGTTAACTCAGTGATGATTCCTGGCATTAATGATCAGCACTTAGAAGAAGTTAATAGAGTAGTTCGTTCTAAGGGTGCATTTATCCATAACATTATGCCCCTAATTTCTTCACCAGAACACGGCACTTACTTCGGTTTAAATGGTCAGCGCGGTCCAACTACTGAAGAATTAAAAACATTGCAAGACAAATGTGATGTTGGTGGTATGAAAATGATGCGCCACTGTCGTCAATGCCGTGCAGATGCAGTTGGTCTCTTAGGTGAAGATCGGAGTAAGGAATTCACAAAAGAAGCAATCATGGAGATGACTCCAGAATACGATCTGGAAAAGCGTAAAGAAGTCCATGCTGGCATTGAAGGTTTCCGCAATAAACTAGCAACAGCCAAGGCCGAGACTCAGGTAGAAGAAGCAGTTGCTCAAGCTGGTCCTCCTATATTGCTAGCAGTAGCAAGTAAGGGTAACGGATTAGTTAATCAACACTTTGGTCATGCTAAAGAGTTCATGATCTATGAAGTAGATGGTGTTAACGCCAGGTTTATTGCTCACCGGAAAGTTGACCACTATTGTTTAGGTGGTTATAGTGAAGAAGGAAGTTTGGAGAATATAATCAAGGCAATTTCTGATTGCAAAGCTGTTCTAGTTTCTAAAATTGGTGATGGTCCAAAAGGAAAGTTACTGGACGCAGGAGTAGACGTAGTAGAGAGCTATGATGTAATTGAAACAGTTGCTTTAGATTTCTACAAGGAATTCATCAAACTAATACAACCTGCATAGGTAATGAATTGTACCATAATTAGCAAATGTGTTTCCTGCTATCATTATGTTTCCCAATGCCTCACTGGTGCTATTAGCTGGAAAGAAGTAGGCTATGCAATTAAGTAAATCTTATGCCTGTTAAGCAATAGCATCAGCAGCAGCCAATTATTGGGATGCCTAGTTTGTTACTTATAACAAGTTGGTTTCTCAAATAAATGAAGCCAAGCAAGGAAATTACTGGCTAAAGTGGTTTGAACTCTACTCAAAAAGATTGTCGTAGTAACTTCCAGCTTCAATCTGTAATACATAGCTAGTACAGCTAGCTGGAAGTTAAAAACCAACAGTCAAAAGTCACAAGCTTTCAACATCAGGCTTCTGACTGTTCTTCTTCTTCTCTACAACCATCACCTCAATTTTTTAGTCAGCTATGCAACAAACCATTTATCTAGACAACAATGCTACCACCAAAGTAGATGAGGCAGTGCTGGCGGAAATGCTGCCTTACCTGAGTGAATTTTATGGTAATCCCTCTAGTATGCACACTTTCGGCGGACAAGTTGGTAAGGCTGTGAGGAAGGCGCGATCGCAAGTAGCAGCTTTACTAAACGCTGAAGATACAGAAATTATTTTTACCAGTTCTGGTACTGAGGGTGATAATGCTGCTATTCGAGCTGCTCTTACCGCTCAACCTAATAAACGGCATATTATTACTACTCAAGTAGAACACCCGGCAGTTTTAAATCTGTGTAAACATCTGGAGAAGCAGGGGTATACAGTTACTTATCTGTCAGTAGATGGTCAGGGAATGATAGATTTAACTGAACTGGAAGCTGCTATTACAGGTAATACTGCCCTAGTTTCAGTTATGTACGCCAATAATGAAACAGGCGTGATTTTCCCCATAGAGCAAATTGGGCAAATAGCTAAGGAATATGGTGCGCTGTTCCACGTTGATGCAGTGCAAGCGGTAGGAAAAGTGCCTTTAGATATGAAGAATAGCACTATAGATATGCTAGCTCTATCTGGTCATAAGTTGCACGCTCCTAAAGGTATTGCTGCTTTGTATGTGCGCCGTGGTACTCGGTTCCGTCCGTTATTAATTGGAGGACATCAGGAACGGGGACGCCGTGCAGGGACGGAAAATGTACCTGGTCTGATTGCTCTGGGTAAAGCTTGTGAATTGGCACAAGAGCATTTGGCGCATATTGACAAGGAAAGGGAACTGCGCGATTATTTGGAAAACGGTATTTTGGCTGCTATTCCTGATTGTGCTGTTAATGGTCATCCTATTCAGAGGTTGCCTAATACTACTAATATTGGCTTCAAGTATATTGAGGGAGAAGCAATATTACTGCATTTGAACCATTATGGTATCTGTGCTTCTTCTGGTTCTGCTTGTACTTCTGGGTCTCTGGAACCTTCTCACGTTTTGCGGGCAATGGGATTGCCCTACACAGTTTTACATGGCTCGATTCGTTTTTCTCTATCACGTTATACAACTCGTCGAGAAATTGAGGAAGTGTTGGCAGTGATGCCGACCGTAGCAGAACGTTTGCGTGCTTTATCTCCTTTTAAGAATGACCAAGCTGAGTGGCTGCAAGAGCGTCAGCAGGCAACTGTGTCATCCTAAAATTTATAATAGTTTAAGGATTGCTACACTTTTGTTTACGCTACAAAATGTAGTGAAAATAACAGAAAAGCTCCGTTGATTAAGCAACAATCATTGTAGAGGTTAAAGAGGGGTATACATCACGCTATAAACTCACAAAATTGTAGCAAAGTCAACAAAAAAAATATTTCCTAACCTGGAAGATAAAAATATAATTTCTAGGGGTGGTACATAATTTTTACGCCAATCACTTGAAGTTATGAAATTTGAGGAAAAAAAGGTAAAAAGGGGTTGCTTGATTCTAAAAAATGTGCAATACTAATAATATCAAGTTTAACCCACCTCTTCAAATTAATAATTTATTGCTCTACTAACTGAGTATTAACCTTCAAGAAAAAACAGAATTTTTCATCAGTAAAAACTAGGGTGTTCTAAACAATAAGGGCTATGTGGGAATATACTGAAAAGGTAATGGACTTGTTCTACAACCCCCAAAATCAAGGAACTATTACAGACCAAAAAGAGGGGGAAAAGGTAGTTAGCGGTGAGGTAGGAAGTATAGCGTGTGGAGATGCTTTAAGTCTACACCTCAAAGTAAATGAAGCCTCCGGTGAAATATTAGATGCAAAGTTTCAAACCTTTGGCTGTGCTAGTGCGATAGCTTCATCTTCTGCCCTAACGGCAATGCTCAAAGGCAAAACCATAGACGAAGCCATGAATATTAAAAACCAGGATATCGCGGGATACCTGGGAGGGCTACCAGAAGAAAAAATGCACTGTTCAGTCATGGGCGAGGAAGCATTAGAAGCAGCAATCTTTAAGTATAAAGGTATTGAGGTAGAAGTTCACGAAGAAGACCATGAAGGAGCATTAGTTTGTAGTTGTTTTGCAATTACGGAAAACAAGATTAAGCGAGTTATCCGGGAAAATAATCTCAAAACAGCAGAAGAAGTAACAAACTATGTGAAGGCTGGTGGTGGTTGTGGTTCTTGTCTGGCAGATATTGACGATCTAATCGAATCGGTTTACGAAACGCCAGAACCTACTACACAACAAATCCCTACAACTACTAAACCAGCAACCAAACTAACAAACCTACAAAAAATCACATTAATTCAACAAGTATTGGAACAAGAAGTGAGACCAGTTCTCGCAGAAGATGGAGGAGATGTTGAGTTATTCGATATAGATGGCGATCGCGTCCTAGTAACACTCAAAGGTGCCTGTGGTACTTGCAGTAGTGCAATGGCGACACTTAAAGGAGCGATTGAAGCTACATTGAAAGAACGAGTAAGCGAAAGCATTGTAGTAGAATCGGTATAAAAGCTAAATTGATGCTGACTACAGCGACAAATAACCAATAAAACGGGTGCATTAATGACAACTATATACACGCAGGTTATACCTGCTCAAGCTTTAGGGCGAGCGCCTCCGGGCACTCAATGTTGCTGCTAAATACACACTGTTCTTACATGAACAAAATTATGAATGTGGTGCTGTAAAGCCAAAAGCCCTAGAAAAAAGCAGCCATCAAACACAAACTCTAAGGAAACCCTTACAGCAAAAAAATCACATTCATTCCTAATTTCAAGTCAAACACACTAACAAAACGGAGAAATCTATCATGCGTCAGATTGCATTTTACGGAAAAGGCGGTATCGGTAAGTCCACTACTTCTCAGAACACTCTAGCTGCAATGGCTAACCGTCACGGTCAGAGAATCATGATCGTAGGTTGTGACCCTAAAGCTGACTCTACTCGTTTAGTCTTAAACGCTAAAGCTCAAACTACTGTACTTCACGTTGCTGCAGAGCGCGGTGCAGTTGAAGATGTAGAACTAGACGAAGTATTGAAAGATGGTTTCGCAGGCATTCGTTGCGTTGAGTCTGGTGGTCCTGAGCCTGGAGTTGGTTGTGCAGGTCGTGGTATTATCACTGCTATCAACTTCCTAGAAGAAGAAGGTGCTTATCAAGACTTAGATTTCGTAAGCTATGACGTACTAGGTGACGTTGTTTGCGGTGGATTTGCAATGCCTATCCGTGAAAACAAAGCTCAAGAAATCTACATCGTATGTTCCGGTGAAATGATGGCAATGTACGCTGCTAACAACATCGCTCGTGGTGTTCTTAAGTATGCTCACGCTGGTGGTGTACGTTTAGGTGGTTTAATCTGCAACAGCCGTAAAGTTGACCGTGAAGTTGAGTTAATTGAGAACTTGGCAGAGCGTCTCAATACTCAAATGATTCACTTCGTACCTCGCGATAACGTTGTACAACGCGCTGAAATCCGTCGTATGACTGTTGAGCAATACTCTCCAGAAGATAACCAAGCTCAAGAGTATGATGCATTGGCTCAAAAGATCATCAACAACGACAAACTAACTATTCCTACTCCTCTAGAAATGGATGAATTAGAAGAGTTGTTAATTGAGTTCGGTCTATTAGGAGACGAAGAAGATCGTCAGAAGCAAATTGCAGAACAAGATGCAGCTTTAAAAGCAGGAAAAGCTTAATTAGCTGAAAATCTTCTAGCACAATAGTAGGGGTGTGCTAATCACACCCCATCTCACAACACAAATATTGAGTGGTGAGTCTTGTATTAATCAATTTTGTAGGGGCAGGTTTTGCAGATAATAAAAAAGCACCTGCCTCCACTAATACAAAACTCAAACACTAAAATCTTCCAATATCCAAAAGGAGATATCTAACATGGCATCTGAAAAAATCGAACAGAACAAACAGTTAATTCAAGAGGTATTAGACGCTTATCCTGAGAAAGCTGCTAAGAGACGGAAAAAGCACCTCAATGTTTTAGAAGAAGGATCTGACTGTGGCGTTAAGTCTAATGTTAAATCAGTTCCTGGTGTAATGACAACTCGTGGTTGTGCTTTTGCTGGAGCAAAAGGGGTTGTTTGGGGTCCTGTTAAGGACATGGTTCACATCAGTCACGGTCCAGTTGGTTGCGGTTACTACTCTTGGGCAGGACGTCGTAACTACTATAACGGTGTAACTGGTGTTGATACTTTCGGTACAATGCAATTCACTTCCGATTTCCAAGAAAGAGACATCGTTTTTGGTGGAGACAAAAAACTCGCCAAAATCATGAACGAAATCGAAGATTTATTCCCTCTAAATGCTGGTATCACAATTGAATCTGAATGTCCAGTAGGTCTAATTGGTGATGACATCGAAGCAGTAGCTAAGAAAGCTGCTAAAGAACTCAATAAACCAGTTGTACCAGTACGTTGCGAAGGTTTCCGTGGTGTTTCTCAGTCATTAGGTCACCACATCGCTAACGACACAGTGCGTGACTGGGTATACGAGCCATCTGCAAAGATTACTAACGAAGAAATCGGTTTTGAGACCACTCCTTATGACGTATCCTTAATTGCTGACTACAACATCGGTGGTGACGGTTGGAGTTCTCGTCTATTATTAGATGAAATCGGCTTAAGAGTTGTTAGCCAAGCAACAGGTGACGGTACTTACAACGAAGTATTCATGGCTCCTAGGGTGAACTTAAACCTCATCCACTGCTACCGCTCCATGAACTACATCTGCCGTTACATGGAAGAGGAGTATGGTATACCCTGGACTGAATTCAACTTCTTTGGTCCAACTCAAATTGCTAAATCTCTACGGAAGATTGCTTCTTACTTCGACGATACAATCAAAGAAAACACAGAGAAAGTAATTGCTCGATATCAGGAACAAGCTGATGCAGTAATTGCTAAGTATCGTCCTCGTTTAGAAGGCAAGAAAGTAATGATGATGGTTGGTGGTTTACGTCCACGTCACGTTATTCCTGCTTTTGACGATTTAGGAATGGAAGTTATCGGTACTGGTTATGAGTTCGGTCACGGTGATGACTATAAGCGTACTGCTGAATATGCTCAAGAAGGTACTCTAATCTACGATGACGTTAGTGGCTACGAATTTGAAGAATTTGCTAAGAAATTAAAGCCAGACTTAATTGCTTCTGGTATTAAAGAGAAGTATGTATTCCAGAAGATGGGTATGCCATTCCGTCAAATGCACTCCTGGGATTATTCTGGTCCTTATCACGGTTATGACGGATTCGCTATCTTCGCTCGTGACATGGATCTAGCTCTCAACAGCCCAACTTGGAACTTAATTAAAGCTCCTTGGAAGCAAGCTAGCTAGTAGAAGTCAGAAGTATGGGTTTTGGCTTTTAGGAAATGGGGTAATGCCATCACTACGGCATCCCCAATATACAAACAAAGATTTGACTAGGAATTGGGAGTTTAGAGGTTGTAGTTGAGATTCTTCTTACTTCTTCCTTCTTCCCTCTTCCTTCCGAACAATACCATAGAGGAATAAACACCATGAGTCAGAATGTAGACAAAATCAAAGATCACTTTCAACTCTTCCAAGAACCAGAATACCAAGAAATGTTTGAGCGGAAGAAAGAATTTGAAGGTGGTCCTTCCAAGGAAGAAGTAGACAGAGTTCGTGAGTGGACAAAAACTTGGGAATATCGTGAGAAGAACTTTGCTCGTGAAGCTCTAACTATCAACCCTGCTAAAGCTTGTCAGCCTTTAGGTGCTATCTTTGCAGCAGCAGGTTTTGAAGGCACTCTACCTTTTGTACATGGTTCTCAAGGATGTGTTGCTTACTTCCGTTCTCACTTAACTCGTAACTACAAAGAGCCATTCCAAGCTGTTTCTTCTTCTATGACTGAAGATGCTGCGGTATTCGGTGGTCTCAAGAACATGACTGATGGTTTGGCAAACTCTTATGCTTTGTACAAGCCAAAAATGATTGCTCTCTGCACAACTTGCATGGCAGAGGTAATTGGAGATGACTTAGGTTCATTCATCACTACCTCCAAGCAGCAAGGTTCAGTTCCTGAAGATTTCCCAGTTCCTTTCGCTCATACTCCTAGCTTTGTTGGTTCTCACATCACAGGCTATGACAATATGCTCAAGGGTATTTTGGTAGCTCTGACTGAAGGTAAGAAAGCAGAAACAGATAACGGTAAAATCAACTTTATCCCTGGTTTCGACCCTTATGTTGGCAACATCCGGGAATTGAAGAGTATTCTATCTTTGATGGATGTTCCTAACACTGTTTTAGCAGACAACGCTGAGAGCTTTGATTCTCCTAACTTGGGCGAATTCAAGATGTACAACGGTGGTACAACTCTGGAAGAAGGTGCTGATTCCATCAATGCTAAGGCTACTATCTCCTTCCAGAAATATTCCACTCCTAAGACTCTAGAGTACCTAGTAGAAAAAGGTGGTCAAACAACAGCTACTTATCGTCCTATCGGTATCCGTGGTACTGATGAGTTCTTAATGGGATTGTCTGAATTGACTGGAAAAGCTATTCCTGAAGAGCTAGAAATTGAGCGTGGTCGTGCAGTTGACGCTATCACTGACTCTCAAGCTTGGTTACACGGTAAGCGCGTTGCAATTTATGGCGATCCTGACCATGTATTAGGTTTGGTAAACTTCGTTCTAGAATTGGGTATGCAGCCAATTCACGTTCTTGTTAACAACGGTAATGTTAATGGTTTTGAAGAAGAAGCTAAGGCATTGTTAGCTAACGATCCTAACGGTCAAGATGCTACTGTTTGGGTTGGTAAGGATTTATGGCACATGCGCTCACTGTTGGATACTGAGCCAGTTGACTTGTTAATTGGTAACTCCTATGGTAAGTTCCTCCAACGTGATACTGGTACTCCATTAGTACGTATCGGCTATCCTATCTTTGATCGTCACCACCAACACCGTTATTCTATCTTAGGATATAAGGGAGCATTCAATCTACTCAACTGGATTGTTAATACTATCCTTGATGAGTTAGATCGTGGTAGCATGGAGCTAGGTGTTAACGATACATCTTTTGACTTGATTCGTTAAGCGATCGCCACAAAAAGAGTAGGGGCTTGGGTATCAAGCCCCTATTTTAGTATAATTAAAGCTCGTAGTAGGGCTTTAGCCCGAATTATAGATAGGGCTAAAGTCCTAAAACAAAAAATTTTTATTATTATCCGGACATCATATTAGTCAGTTCAGTAGTGTCGTGTCAAGCTTGAAAATGTGGATTAAAAAACCTAACCCCCCAACCCCCTTCCCTACAAGGGAAGGGGGGGAATTTCTCCCCTCTCAAAAGCAGGAGAGGGGCTGGGGGAGAGGTCTTCAAGGTTACTCGCTCCTAACCCACCATTTTAGTCTTGACACGCCAGTAGTGGATTGTTTCACCTAAAATAGTGCATTAGCTTTTTTCATAATCACCCCATCCCCCCATCGCCCCATCACCCCATCCCTCCATTTTCTAACGCAACATTTAAGATGAAACAATACACTACTGAACTTACGGGAAGCAAGCTACGTTCCTCAACCCAACCTACAAAATGATAACCTCTATACAAAACCAATAATAAAAATTTGTCATTCTTAAGATTAGATACTCCATACCCGCCCCATAGTAGTTAATAAAGAGAATTAATAACATGGCTATGATGACCCCAGGCAAAGTTGCCGAACTATTGAATGAGCCTGGTTGCGAACACAACCATAAGAAAAATAACGGAGAAAAAAAACAGAAAGGCTGTAACCAACAAGCGTCACCTGGAGCAGCTCAAGGAGGTTGCGCTTTCGACGGAGCTAGTATCGCCCTAGTACCCATCACAGATGCAGCTCACCTGGTTCACGGGCCTTTAGGTTGTTCTGGTAACTCCTGGGGAACTCGTGGTAGTCTTTCCTCTAACTCCCATCTCTACAAAATGGGTTTTACCACCGACATGGGTGAAAATGACATTATCATGGGCGGTGAGAAAAAATTATTGAAGGCGATCGCTGAACTGAAAAAACGCTACCAACCTCCAGCAGTATTTGTCTACGCTACCTGTGTTACTTCCTTAATTGGAGATGATCTAGAAACAGTTTGTAAAGTCGCCAGCAAAAAATTAGAACTTCCGGTAATTCCTGTAAACTCTCCTGGTTTCATCGGTAGTAAAAATCTCGGCAACCGGGTTAGTGCAGAAGCATTATTAGACCATGTAGTAGGTACAGCAGAACCAGAATTTACTACACCTTACGATATTAATCTCATCGGTGAATACAATATCGCTGGGGAAATGTGGGCTATGTTACCCCTGTTTGAAAAACTCGGCATTCGGGTATTGTCAAAAATTACAGGAGATGCTACCTACGAAGAAGTTTGTTATGCTCACCGTGCCAAACTCAACGTTATGATCTGCTCTAAAGCTATGATCAACATGGCACGGAAAATGGAGGAAGAATACGGTATTCCTTACATTGAAGAATCATTTTATGGTGTTGCTGATATTAACAACTGTCTCAGAAATATAGCAGCTCAACTTGGTTATGATGACTTGAAAGAGCGGACAGAAAAGCTTATTGCGGAAGAAACAACTATTCTCCAAGAAATATTAGAACCCTATCGCCAACGTCTCAAAGGTAAAAGAGTTGTACTCTACACAGGCGGGGTAAAAAGTTGGTCTATTATTTCCGCAGCTAAAGATTTAGGTATGGATGTGGTTGCTACTAGCACCAAGAAAAGTACGGAAGAAGATAAAGCTAAAATCAAACAATTACTTGGTAAAGATGGTATTTTGTTAGAAAAAGGTAATGCTGAAATTCTGCTGAAAGTAATTGCCGACACTAAAGCTGATATGCTCATTGCAGGAGGCCGTAACCAATATACCGCCCTCAAAGCCAGAATTCCATTTTTGCACATTAACCAAGAACGCCACCATCCCTACGCTGGATATCATGGGATGATTGAAATGGCAAAAGAATTAGATGAAGCTCTCCATAGTCCAGTTTGGGAACAAGTACGACAACCCGCACCTTGGTTAGAGGAATGTCAGTTAGAGGATGTCTCAGCAATTGAAACTTTACCAAGTCTGACTAATATTCCACCCGCAACAGTTAACGTTCATAAAAACCCCTTATCCACAAATCCTCTGAAACTCAGTCAACCCTTGGGTGCAGCTTTAGCATACTTAGGAATTAAGGGGATGATGCCAATGTTCCACGGTACTCAAGGTTGTACTGCTTTTGCTAAGGTATTATTGGTAAATCACTTCCAAGAAGCTATTCCCCTGTCTACGACTGCCATGAGTGAAGTGACAACTATTTTGGGAGGGGAAGATAACGTCGATAAAGCATTGCTGACTCAAGTTGAAAAGTCAAAACCAGAAGTTATTGGTTTGTTGACTACTGGTTTAACAGAAACCAGGGGCGATGACATGGAACGTATTCTCAAGAAATTTAGAGAAGATAATCCAGAGTTAGATGAGTTGCCCATATTAAATGTTTCTACTCCAGATTATAAGGGTTCTGCTCAGGACGGTTTTGCTGCTACAGTAGAACGTATAGTAGCTTATGATTATGGCGAACCTATTCCCAGGGAAACTAAAAAACCTTTCATTACAATTTTAGCAGGTTCTAGTCTTGCTCCTGGAGACGTGCAGGAAGTCAAAGATATTGTGGAAGGTTTTGGCTTAATTCCCATAGTTGTACCAGATATATCTCAGTCTTTGGACGGACATTTAGTTGATGATATTTATAGTGCTACCAGTACTGGCGGTACTACAATAGAGGAGTTGCGTAATTTGAGTCAGTCAGCTTTCACCTTTGTTATTGGGGAAAGTCTACGGAACGCTGCTCAGATACTGCAAGAAAAATTTGGTACTCAATATCAAGTGTTTCCTCGGTTGACAGGTTTAGGTGCTGTAGACAGTTTCATGTTAAAATTGTCTCAGCTAGTTGTGTCTCGTACCGATCCTCATCTTGACAGAGGTTGTGAAGTGCCTCAGAAGTATCAACGCCAACGTCGTCAGTTACAGGATGCGATGTTGGATACCCACTTCTATTTTGGTCATAAGCAAATATCTATTGCTCTGGAGCCAGATTTACTTTGGGCAACAAGTTGGTTTTTGCGAGAAATGGGAGCAGATATTAAAGCTGCCGTAACAACTACGCGATCGCCATTACTCGAAAAATTGCCCACAGAAAATGTGACTGTTGGAGACTTGGGAGACTTTGAGGAAGTAGCAGCAGGTTCAGATTTACTAATTACCAATTCTCATGGTAAGCTAATATCTGAGAAGTTAGGTATTGCTCTCTATCGGATGGGAATGCCAATTCACGATCGCCTCGGTAATGGTCAACGTTGTTATGTAGGTTATCGTGGTACAATGAATTTATTATTTGATATTGGTAATATTTTCTTAGAGCAAGAAGAATCAAAAATTCACAGTAATGATTATTCATTATTGTCGCTACGTTAGAAACAAGAAACCAGGTTTATTAGATTAGGCTCGTAGTAGGGCTTTAGCCCAAAAGGTCAAGATTTGAGGGCTAAAGCTCTACTACAAACTTTACCGCTTCAAAACAAGCTTGTTATCAAGAACTAATGGCAGTTTGCTATTAGTTTTTGGTACATACAACAAGGAGGAAAACAACAATGAAAGTTGCATTTGCAACCACTGATTTGGTTCATATAGATGGTCATTTTGGTTCTTCTAAACAAATGGCTTTATATGAAGTTGATGATAAAGGGTATCAACCTTTAGAACCCTTGACTTTTGGCGGTAATCTAGATCAAGATGCCCCCAAACAAGATAAACTAGAAAAACTTCATGCCAAAGTCGCCGCTTTGCTCGACTGCACAATAGTTTATGTACTAGAAATTGGCGGTCCCGCAGCAGGTCGTTTAATCAACAAAAAAGTTACTCCCATGAAGTCAACTTCAGCAGAACAAACAATTACTGAAGTGCTTGATAGATTGGTACAAACATTAAAAGGCAGTCCTCCACCTTGGTTAAGGAAAGCTTTACAAAAAACTTCTGAATCTGACTTAGAAGCTGTACTTGAAGAGGTATAAAACTATGACAGTTCAAACAGAAACAACAACAACAACTGACATTTATTCCGCTCCCTTTATTAAGGAATTAATTAGAGCGGTTCAAGCCCAAGACTCCTATGGAGTATATAAGTCTTGGTCTCCTGAATTAATTATCAAGCCTTACATTGTTAGTAAGCAAGAAAAACGCCAAATTTCTACTGAGAATGAAGTCGATCCGATGACTTTAGCTCGGATTAAGTTATTCTACAATGCAATAGCGACTTGCATTGAATTAGAAACTAATCAAATCATGCAGGTAGTTATTAGTATCAACCACGAAGGATTTGGTTGGGCATTAGTATTTTGCGGTCGTCTTTTAGTGGTTTCTAGAACTTTACGGGATGCTCAACGTTTTGGGTTTACTTCTCTGGAAAAATTAGAAGATGAAGGAGAAAAAATGGCTAAAGCTGGCATTGAGTTGGTGAACAAATATAAGGAAGTTTGTAAACTTTAACTTAATAGCATTCAGTAACAAGAAACCAGGTTTATTCCCCTGATATTGTTGTTGAAATCACGAAATTTCCTCCATCGACTCGGTTTCTCTGTAGGAGTTACAAACCCAAACAAGAAACCGGGTTTATGGGAGGTAAATTTTAGATGGTAGGGCATTTAATACAAACCCGGTTTCTATACTTTTTTATTATTGCTGATGGCTGACAGCTAATAACTGAATGCCTAAGCTAATCTTTTTTTAAGAAAAATCTTAAAAAAAATTAAAATAGATGATAAAGATTTTGATTTGTGTCTATAATCAAATAATAGAAATAGCCACTACTAAATAATACTGGGGTTCATCAAATGAAAACATTAACAGACTTCCAAAAACTCGTCGATGCCGAAGATTTTCTCAGCTTCTTTGAAATTCCCTTCGACCAAACAACTGTAAATGTAAATCGCCTCCATATATTAAAAATGTTTTCTGTAGCAATTGCAGAAGTTGACGAAAAAAAAGAACTGGCTGAAGCAGAAAAAATAACTGCATATAAAACAGCATTAGAATCAGCTTATCAAACTTTCTTGACATCTAACGCTCAAGAACAAAAAGTATTTCCAGTATTCCAACAAGAACATAACGATGTAGTTAAATTAACAGAAATCAGTGCTGAGTAAGGAGTAAAAAATTGTGTCCGACCTCACACCCAAAGAATTAGAACGTTATAGTCGTCAAATGATGCTTCCAGGCTTTGGTGAGGAAGCACAACAACAACTCAAATCAACAACAGCATTAGTCACGGGAGTCGGTGGGTTAGGTGGCACAGCAGCACTGTATTTAGCAGTAGCAGGTGTCGGGAAACTAATTTTAGTCCGAGGTGGCGAACTGCGACTTGATGACATGAATCGTCAAATCTTGATGACAGATGATTGGGTTGGTAAAGTCCGAGTAGACAAAGCCAAGGAAACTCTATCTGCCATTAACCCAGACATTAAGATTGAAGCAGTTCCCGAATATGTGACGGCTGAAAATGTAGACGCATTAGTACAGTCCTCTGATATTGCCCTCGACTGTGCCCACAACTTTGACGAACGGAATTTACTCAATGCTGCCTGTGTACGTTGGCGCAAACCAATGGTGGAAGCTGCCATGAATAGTATGGAAGCTTACTTAACCACCATAGTTCCTGGTATAACTCCCTGTTTGTCTTGTCTGTTCCCAGAAAAACCAAATTGGGATAGACGTGGGTTCGGAGTATTGGGGATAGTTTCTGGCACTCTAGCTTGTCTAGCAGCTTCAGAAGCCATCAAACAGATTACAAGATTTAGTAAACCTCTGTGGTCACAACTGTTGACAATGGATTTGGATGGGATGGAGTTTGCTAAACGTCGCCCCTACCATGACCCCAACTGTCAGGTTTGTGGTTCTCTCAGTAGAGAGTTAAAAGCTGAGTCCACAGGTATTGGTAACAATTTAACCACAGAAGTTATCACAGCGAACAGTTTGTAGCTAGAGCTTTGGTTTAATTTATAAATATAGGAATTGGTAGAAACGGCAAGTTTAAAAATCTTTTAGGATATGCGATCGTGAAAACGATCTGCAGTGAGATCGGGCTAACACTAAGACTAGAATTTTTAAAAGTCAGGGTGCATTTTTCTAATCAATACAATCTAATCTGTTTTAGTGTTAGCCTGATTTATCTATTGCCTCTCAAACTACCACTTTTCCTTAGACCACTAAATCACTAAACCAGACAAGAGGCGGATGTCGTCTATCTGGATAATTATTTTATCGGCAAGTATAAATTACTTTCCCTCAAGATTATGACTCTGAGTTTGACAGAAAAAGCTGCTTCTCAACTTACAAAGTTCGTGGAAGACTCAAATCAAGGCATCCGCATCTCTGTTGTGGATGGAGGTTGCAGTGGTTATCAATATTCCTTAAATATTGCTAAAGCTCCCAAGGCAGATGACTTACTACTAGAAAAAGATAACTTACAAATATTTATCGATCCTAAAAGTGCGCCTTTGCTAGACGGAGTTGTAGTTGACTACATCGAAGGTTTAACAGAAAGCGGGTTAAAGTTTATTAATCCTAACGCCACAGAAACTTGTAGTTGCGGCAAGTCTTTTCAAGCAGGAGGTTGCACTCCAACAGGAGTACCTTGTAGCTAATTGCTCGCATCAATATCCCTGGCAATTTACGGCAATAAAAGCTAAAAAAATCGGGGATAGTTTGAAATTTTTAGAACTGTAGTTGATAATAGGTGTCGGAAGCGATAAATATTGATCGCGACCTCAAATAGCCTAAAAAAGTCTGTGGGCTATCAGGAGAAGTAAATCAATAAACTAGGGTGGGCTGCACCCAAATATACGCTTGTGAACTGGCAAGAGCCGACTCTCCAGGTTAAAGCAAGAAGCAAACATCAAGACAGGAATTACGAGGTATTACCTAGTTTTGCCGGGATTGTGTAAGTTTTGTACAGCAGTACCTTGCAGTTAATATAGCTTTCAGCACTCCGCATTTAGCATAAAGACTATAGCTAATAGCTGATAGCTTGTTAACACAGTTTCGAGATTAAGAACAACTAAACAAAAGGAGGATCTAATTAACCAATGGCTACTTACAAAGTACAACTAATCAAAGGTAAGAAAAAGCAACCCCCAGAAATTGATGTCACCATCGAAGTTGATGATGATACATATATACTTGATGCAGTAGAAGAAGCTCATCCAGACTTAGAATTCCCTTCTTCTTGTCGTGCAGGTTCTTGTTCTAGTTGTGCTGCAAGAATAACCGAAGGAGAAGTAGATCAAGAAGATCAAAACTTCTTAGACGATGAGCAAGTAGAAAAAGGGTGGGCGCTATTGTGTGTAGCCAAGCCAAAGTCTGATTGTGTTATCAAAACTCACCAAGAAGCTTATTTAGTGTAATAAGTACGACTTGTAAATAATTATTATCGTAGGGACGTTCCATGGAACGTCCCTATTAAGTTTTTGGCTTATAAAATCTTTGGTTGCATTTTCTTAGTAATATTAATCAACTGCCACTATAATATCAGATGCTTTAATTACTGCATAAGCTTCCTTACCTTCGGCTAATCCCAAGTTTTCTGCTGAAGTTTTAGTAATTACAGAAACTATCTCTACTCCAGGAGCAATTTCTAACGTGATCTCAGTATCTACAGCTCCAGTTACTACCTTTTTAATAGTACCTTTAAAAGTATTACGAGCGCTAATCTTCATTTTTAAGCTCCGAATATGAAATTGTTTACTTGTGAAATTTTAACAAAAACAATTCTACAATATTAATAAGTTTGAGAAAAATTAAACATTGGAGTAATAGATATGAAAAAAAGAGCGATCGCCACCTGGAAATTTATAGTCATACTTACTTGTTTATCAATAATTAGCTGCAGCCCAAATACCAATAATTCATCTTCTCAGTCTACTGCTTCCAGAATAAATTTAACAGTTTCAGCAGCAGCTAGTCTCAAAGATGTAATGACAGAAATTAAACCTATTTATGAACAAGAAAAAACCAATGTTTCTTTAACATTAAATTTAGCTTCCTCCGGTTCTCTACGACAACAAATTGAACAAGGTGCGCCAGTAGATTTATTTATCTCTGCATCTCCTTCCCATATTAATATGTTGCAAGAAAAAGGTATCATTATAGATGAAAGCCCTCGCAACTTACTGAAAAATCAAATGGTATTAATAGTTCCTCAAGAAAATACTGCTTCAGTTAACACTTTTCAAGATTTAACAAAAGACCCTATTAGCAAAATATCTATTGGGGAACCAAAAAGCGTTCCTGCGGGAAGATATGGTAAAGAAGTTTTAACTTCTCTCGGTATTTATGAAGCAGTAGAACCAAAAATAGTTTTTGCAAAAAATGTGCGTCAAATAGTAAATTATGTAGCAACAGGAAATATTGATGCTGGCATTGTTTATCGAACAGATACTAATGCTTCAGAGGAAGTAAAAATTGTTGCTAATGCACCGGAAAAATCTCATACACCAGTAGTTTATCCCATTGCAATAATTAAAGATAGTAAAAATATTGAAGCAGCTAAACAACTAGAAGAATTTATGTTTACTCCAGAGGTAAAAGCTGTATTTGAAAAATATGGTTTTATTACACTAGAAAAGAGGGATTAGGGAGTAGGGAATAAGGAGCGGGGAGTAGTGGGAAATAATTGATGATTTTTGTGGGATAATTGATTTAATTTTTTATTATTCGAGAGGTTTACTATGCAACGATTATTAATTGGGTTAAACAAGTAGGAAAACTTTTATTAAATCCGAATAATTAGTCGCCGTAAGACAATGTTTATTGATTGAAGTTATACTAATATCATGTCCGGATAATCAGTGATAAAAAAGTTTTTGTTTGTAGTAGGG
>NZ_JBNHER010000061.1:0-20416 GCF_050015975.1 Dapis purpurea BLCC-M126
CCAAGGGGAGGCTTTAAACCACAATTATTTAATTAACAATTAATAATTAATAATTTGGTAATTAGATTAAAGAGGGTGGGGAGTGGGGAGTAAAAGAAAGATTTAGTAATGGTGCTCAGATGGAACTGAGATGGAACATTTTTTATACCGAATTAATAAAGAATTTACATATAAAGGCTTTTAGATTTAATCAGCTCCTAATAAGTTAATGTATATAGTAAAATTTTATGAATTTGCTAGAAAATGATAAATTGGAAATGTTTTAGATTAATTATTGGTACTGTATTTTTCTTGATTTTACCTCCATCTCTAGTAATAGAGAAACTAGAGAAAGTTCAGACATATTCAAAAGCAGTTGCACAAGAGACTAAAAAATATAGCGATCACCTTACCCAAGAAAATTTACAAACTCAAGCACAGCAACTTGATGATCAAGCTAAACAACAACTTGAAAATGGAGAATTAGAAACTGCCTTACAAACTTGGCAGCAACTCCTAGACATTCATACTCAAAAGGGCGATCGCCTTAATATCAGCATCACCCTATACAGTATAGCTAGCATTTATCAGCAACTGGAGCAGTATGAGAAAGCTTTAGAAAATTATCAGCAAGCTTTGGAAATTCGTCAACAGTTAGGCGATACAGATAGAACATCCGTTCCGCTCCGGGAACAAATTGCTGCTACCCTACATAGTATTGGTACAGTTTATTATCATCTCAGTCAATATCCCCAAGCATTAGCATCATTAAATAAAGCACTGAAAATAAGTAGACAACTAGAGGATACTGCTGCTATTAGTAGCACTTTAAATGAAATAGGTGTTATCTATGATCGCCAAGGTAAATATCCTAAAGCTATAGAGTTTTATGAAGAAGCTTTAGAAATGGCTAAAAAGGAAAAAGAGAATGTCAATTTTACTGAAATTTTAAGTAATCTTGGTTTAGTTAATTCAAGGTTAGGTCGCTATCAGCAAGCTATAGATTTTTATCGGAAAGTTTTACAGAATGATCCGCCAAATAAAGCGACATTTTTAACTTATATTGGAGCAGTTTATCGCTACTTAGAAGAGTTTTCTAAGGCTTTAAAATTTTATCAACAAGCTTTAGAAATTTACGAAGAAAATCAAGACCGTCTGAATATAGCAACAACTCTAGATAATATAGGTGTAATTTATCGAGAACAGGAAAAATATTCCCAAGCATTAGAATATCATCAACAAGCATTAACCATAAGGGAAGAGTTAGGTGATAAGGAAGGTAAATCAACAACTATTCATAATATTGGTCTAGTGCATCGAGAGTCTGGTAAACATTCTGAATCTCTAGAATTTTTGACTCATACTTTAATTCTTGACCGACAACTTGGAAACCAGAATGGGGAAAGAATTAGTCTTGCTGATATAGGAAAATTATTAGAAAAAAAGAATCAACCGGAATTGGCAATAATATTTTATAAACAATCAATTAATATTACAGAAAAAATCCGCAAAGATTTACAGGTTTTACCAGTAGAGGAGCAAAAGTCTTATGTAGACGGCACTATTACTGAAATATATCGCGCTTTAGCTAACTTATTGCTGGAAGAAAAACGAGCTATAGAATCACAGCAGATTCTCGATTTGTTGAAAGTACAAGAAGTATTTGAGTATATGGGAGGTATCAAACCTGATGATGATAAATCTAATGAAGTTATTATGCTAAAACAGGAAAATCTTTTCCGAGAAAAACATACTCATTTTTTAGATGAAATCGGTAAAACTGACAAGCAAAATCAGAATATTTCATTAGAAAAATTAGTCACTATTCACGATTTTATTAGTAGTGAGGAAGTAACAGAAATTAGGTCAGAAATAAAGAAGAAAGCTAAGAGTCAAAGACTTACGCCTGAGATGTTAGTTTTGTTACAGTCTGAACTAAAGGAACATAAAAAAGAAAATGCAGTAGTCTTATATCCGTTAATTTTAGAAGATCGTCTGGAATTAATCTTAGTTACTCCTAATTCTCCTCCAATTCATCGTACTGTTTTAGTTAATCAGAAAGAATTTGAGCGAGTGCTTTTTGCATTTAGAGTAGGATTAATTGATAGAAAAGAAGTTGATGATATCTCTGATTCTAGAGTTGTGAAAGCCGGATTAAAACTTTATAATTGGTTGATAAAACCAATAGAAAATGACCTGAAAATCGGTAGAATTAAGACTATTATTTATGCACCAGATGGCAAACTTCGTTATATTCCTTTAGCAGCTTTATATGATGGAGAAAAATGGCTGACAGAGAGGTTTAAAATTAATAATATTACTGCTGCAAGTATTATGGATTTAACTCCTAGGAGAAATAGAAATCTCCGAATTTTGGCGGGTGCTTTAACTGAAGGAAATTATAACTTTGCAATTGGCAACAAACAGTTTGAGTTTGAAGGTTTGCCTTTTGCGGGAGTAGAGGTAGAAAAGTTAGCTAGTACGTTTCCTCAAACCAAGAAATTATTAGGAGATGATTTTACTAAACAATTTATGGAGTTAAAGATGGCTAGCCATAATTTAATACATTTTGCCACTCATTCTGCTTTTGTTAGTGGTAGTCCAGAAGATTCTTTTATATTATATGGAGATGGGGAACTCGCTAGCTTAAGAGAAGTAGAAAAGTGGAATTTGAATGGTGTAGAATTAGTGGTTTTAAGCGCTTGCGAAACTGGTAAAGGAAAACAGCTAGGAGATGGTTCAGAAATTCTGGGTTTTGGTTATCAAATGCAAGCTGCTGGTGCAGCAGCAAGTTTAGCAACTTTATGGCGAGTAGATGACCAGGCTACTTCTGAATTTATGAATGATTTTTATACAGCTTTAAAAGGTGGGATAAACAAGGTTAGAGCTGTACAAAAGGCACAAATTGCAATGATTAATAGTGAGTATAATCATCCTTATTACTGGGCACCATTTATTTTAATTGGCAATGGTTTTTGACGGAGGTATAGTCCAGAATGAAATGTAATATCATGTCCGGTTTATAAATAACGAAGGAGGAGTCAGAAACATTTTAGTAGAGTGCATTTTAATGAAATTTAACGCACCATAATTATGATAGCTGGTTAATTAAAAACGGTGCATTATGATGGATTGTTAAACACCTTTAATAGCAAATAATTAATCCTGTCTAACATACCCTACCGAACTTCTGACTTCTGTACGTCGCCAATCCGACGGCTCCCCTATCAAAACTTCTGACTTCTATTTCAACTCCTCCAATACCTCGGACGTAATCGGGTTTTCCCCTTTTTTCAAATTCTCTATCCAACCTTCAACTTTTACCTTTTCCTCCTCATCTTTCATCAAATCTACGAATACTTGAAACTCATCAATCGCTCCCTGATAATCCCCAGTTAATGCTTTTGCTATACCTCTATAACTCCGAATTTCATCATCATTAGGACTTAACTCTAATGCTTTTTCACAGGCAAATATCACATTTTGAGCCTGATTATTTAAGCTGCCAAACTTACATAATACTCCCCAATCATAAGCATCTATTTCTACATCTAAATCTAATTTTTGTGCTTCATCATAAAGACTAATTGCCTCTTCTATTTTTCCCTCTTTTGCCAAAAAAATTCCCTCTTCTACTTTGCCAGGAGCAGCAAATTTATTCGCCACAATTTCCGGGTCTATTTCTTTAGCTTTTGTATCAGGATCGAGATCAATTTCTGGTGATAATTCCTGGGCTTTTTTAAAGATAGAAATTGCTGACTCTATTTTTCCCGCTTTTGCCTCTATTTTCCCCTTTTCTACTTTGCCAAAAGCAACAAACTTTTTCGCCACAATTTCCGGGTCTATTTCTTTAGCTTTTGTATCAGGATCGAGGTCAATTTCCGCATCTAATTCTTTGGTGCGTTTCAAGATAGAAATAACCTTTTGGATTTCCTGTTTGTCTCCTCTTTTTACTAGATTTTTAGCTTCTGCAATCACACTATTATCAACAGGAAGTTGATCACAAGTTTTCTGATATTGATCTAAGCTACTGTTCATATACTGCTGCCACTCCTCTGCTGTTAAATTCCGACTAAGACGACTACAAGCTTCTGCAATTAAATCTTTTGTCATTACCCAATGGAGGCGGGCGGTATTGTCGAGACTTGCAGTAGCAATCGTTTTGCCGTCGGGGCTGAATGCTACTGCTCTTACAACGTCCTGGTGAAGTAAGGTAGCGAGGGCTTGGCCGGTGTCGGTATCCCACAGGCGGGCGGTATTGTCAGAACTTGCAGTAGCAATGGTTTGGCCGTCCGGGCTAAAGGCTACTGCCCATACCCTGTCCTGGTGGACTATGGTAGTGAGCACTTGACCGGTGTCGGCATCCCAAAGACGGGCTGTATTGTCATCACTTGCAGTGGCAATTGTTTTGCTGTCGGGGCTAAAAGCTACTGCATTTAGACTGTCCTGGTGGAGTAGGGTATCGACTTTTTGGCTGGTGTCGGCATCCCAGAGGCGGGTAGTATTATCAGAACTTGCAGTGGCAATTGTTTGGCCGTCCGGGCTAAAAGCTACTGCTTTTACCAAGTCCTGGTGGAGTAAGGTAGCCAGTTCTTGCCCAGTTGTAGCATCCCAGAGGCGAGCTGTTTTGTCATCACTTGCAGTGGCAATCGTTTGGCCGTCCGGACTAAAGGATACTGCATTTACCCAGTCCTGGTGGAGTAGGGTAGCCAGTTCTTGTCCAGTGTCAGTATTCCAGAGGCGGGCTGTTTTGTCATCACTTGCAGTAGCAATGGTTTGGCCGTCCGGGCTAAAGGCTACTGACCAGACATTGGACTGGTGGAGTAGGGTAGGGAGTTCTGGGCTAGTGTCAGCATTCCAGAGGCGGGCAGTTTTGTCATCACTTGCAGTGGCAATTGTTTTGCCGTCCGGGCTAAAAATTACTGACCAGACATCGGACTGGTGGTTGAGAGTAACAATGTTTTCGCCAGTGTCAGCATCCCAGAGGCGGGCGGTAATTACACTTGTAGTAGCAATGGTTTTGCTGTCGGGGCTAAAGGCTACTGCATATACCGAGTCCTGGTGAGGTAGGGTAGCAATTTCTTGGCCAGTGTCAGCATCCCAGAGGCGGGCGGTTTTGTCATAACTTGCAGTGGCAATGGTTTTGCTGTCGGGGCTAAAGGCTACTGCTATTACCCAGTCCTGGTGAAGTAGGGTAGCCAGTTCTTTGCCGGTGTTAGCATCCCAAAGACGGGCGGTTTTGTCAAAACTTGCAGTGGCAATGGTTTGGCCGTCCGGGCTAAAGGCTACTGCTCTTACCCTATCTTGATGGAGTAGGGTAGTGACTTCTTTGCCGGTTTCAGCATCCCAGAGGCGGGCGGTTTTGTCATCACTTGCAGTGGCAATCGTTTTGCTGTCGGGGCTAAAGGCTACTGCCCATACCTGGTCCTCGTGGAGTAGGGTAGCGAGTTCTTTGCCAGTAGTAGCATCCCAGAGACGAGCTGTTTTGTCATCACTTGCAGTGGCAATTGTTTGGCCGTCCGGGCTAAAAGCTACTGCATTTACCCAGTCTTGGTGGAGTAGGGTAGCAATTTCTTTGCCAGTGGTAGCATCCCAGAGGCGGGCGGTTTTGTCATCACTTGCAGTGGCAATTGTTTGGCCATCGGGGCTAAAGGCTACTGCTCTTACCCTATCCTGGTGGTTGAGGGTAGAGAGTTCTTGCCCGGTGTCAGCATCCCAAAGGCGGGCAGTTTTATCATTACTTGCAGTGGCAATGGTTTTACCGTCGGGGCTCAAGGCTACTGCATTTACCCCATCCTGGTGTAGTAGGGTATGCAGATGATCTGGTAGTTTAGTTAGTCCATTGCGGATAGCTCCATCGGCTGCTTTTTGGGGGATATCTAAAAACTGATCGCCGAAGAATTTCCTGACAACTTTCTCCCACCAAGAGTCTCGCAATTGTTTAAATTGTTGAACTTTGGCTATTGACTGGAGTCCTAACAGAACACTTGTATCGTAACGGTTATAAGTTCTGGAAGTCTCTGCTTCTGCTGCTAACTGACGGGCAAAGAATATTTCACTATTGTGTTTAGCTATCCTTTGCTGAACCAAACCATAGACAAATAACCCAGTCATCAAAAAGGAAAAAATACCCAAAATTTGATTCCGTCTTTGAGCTAACTTCCTGGCTTTTTGCTCTTGTTCAAATTCCCTTTTTTTCCGTTCTTTCTCTCCAACTTCTAAGCGCTTTTGCAAATCCTGACTTGCTCTCACAAACTCATAACCAACCCCATCCAATAAAGCCATATCTCCATACTTGGTCACATATTCTTCTGCTTTTATTAACTGTCCTTCTCGCCATAACCAATCATCTTTTTTATCATGTTTTTTCCACTCGGCAGCATCTTCTTCTATTTTCCTTTCCAATGGCAAAGCTTCTTGATATTCTTCTACCCAATTTCTCAGTTTTTCCCAACTTCTAATTAAATCTTCGTGAATAATATCTAATAATGTTCCTGCCTCTGACTTATCTTTTGTAATTAACCGATTATTTTGGTCGGCTAATTTATCAGTTACTTCTGACAACAGCTCTAAAGTATGTTTTTCATTAGGCAATTTTTCTAATATGACTCGTCTGCGAGTATCTGTTACTTTTTCTGAATTTAGTTGCTGTTCCCCAGGCTGTACTAATTCTAAAAATATCCGCTTTGCAACTAACTTTTCTTCTTTACTCAGACTCTCAAATACTTCATTAGCTCTTTTAGTTAAAGTACCTTTTATTCCACCTAACTTTCTATAAGTTGCTAGAGTTAAATATTTAGTTTTGTCTTCTCCTTGAGTCGCATCTTTCCACAGTACATCTAGAGTATATTGCAGCAGAGGTAAACTACCTGGGTTACGCAAAAAGTCTTCCGTCATTTGGGCAACTAATCCTGGTTCTACTCCCATCCCTACTAATTCGGCTGGTTTTTTTATTGCCTCTTCTATTTCCTCTTTTTCTAAAGGAGTTACTAAGAATTGATTGTCTTTAATTTGAGTTGCTAACCCTGGATATTTTGAACATTGGTCGAGAAAGTCTGCCCGCATTCCTAAGATTAAGCAAAAATTATTTTGAATGGCTTTATTTCCTATTGCTGCCAAGAAGCAATCAAAAAATTTCTGTCGTTTTTTGTGAGTTTCACAGAGGGTAAAAGATTCTTCAAATTGGTCGATTACCATGATGACTCTTTCGGCTTCTGCTGACTGGATAAAGTCGATTAATTTTTCGCTTAAATTCTCTGGTTTTTCCTCTTCTATATTAATTGCCTGTTGCAGATTTTCCAGAGGAGTTGAAGTGGGAGTAAAAGGATCTAGATATTGCCACCTGTCACTTCCCGATGTTTTCTGCCCCCGCTTCAGTTGATATAACAAACCTGCTCTTAATAAGGATGATTTTCCACTACCCGAGGCTCCTAATATTGCCACAAAATTATTAGTTCTGATTCGGTCTATTAATTCATCTGTTAATCTAGTTCTGCCATGAAAAAATACTGCATCTTCTTCCTTTTCTGTGAAATAAGATAAAGCACGATAAGGAGGAGTATTTTTCCAGCGTTCATCTATAGGTTGAGTCGGAGTATTAGTAGTTAAAATAATTGCATTTCCTGAATTATGAAATACAGGAGCTTGAGCAGTATTGAGCATATTCTTTTTAATAGAATCTGCCAATATATAGTTAGTTACCCAACCATCTACAGAATTTTCTGGATTTAAACCTTTGAGTAATCTAGCCGTAAAAACACCTTGTTCTCCATCTATTTGTTCCACACTTGTTTCAAAGGAACGAGCAGCAGTAATAAAACAACGACTTACTTGTTTTCCCGTACCAGGATCTGCCTCTTGAAAGTTCAAAAATTCTCCGCTAAAACAACAGTCTAACCAAACTATTTGTGTTTTGACTGGACTATTTTTTAATAATTGTTTTAACCAATTTAAAGAAATACCATATTTCTCATTTTTGATTTGAGCATCACTGGTAGCTAAAAATCCTTCTTGAATTCCTCCTTTTTCTTTCAAATAACCATGTCCGGCAAAAAAGAGTAAAGCCACATCAGGAACTTCATTTTTTGATGGAGGATTAAATAAATTAATAATCCTTTTTTCTAGGTCATTAACTTTGACAAGACCATTAGGAACAAATCTAGCTTGACCTTCTTCGTTATAAGTTTTAGGTAAACGTTGTACATGAAACTTGCCGTATTTTTCTAACATTTCGGCGATAGCTTCAGCATCTTTTACAGGAGCTTTGAGGTTTAAATCTCCAGGCTTCTTTTTTTTGAGAAATGGGTAGGAATTAATGCCAACGACTAATGCTTCTCTATTCATAATTATTGATTATTTACTAATGGTTGGGACTGATAACTGATAACTGAAATGCTTCTCTATTCATAGTTATTAATTATTTACTATACTTTTAAACAAATTAATATAGATAATTATGATGAATTTATATCAATAATCCCTCGTTTAAAACAGCTAAATTTAGTTCATTATCGACTGAAACAAAAGTAATAGCAGGTAAACTATTAGCTAAACAGATGGAATTAACAACACAACCTGCTCTTAACTAAATTGTATCATAACCCATGAAACTATAAGTTTCAGCTATTATCATTCCCGAATTAATAATACTTTGAGTAATTTCAATAACTTAGTAGCTTTGAAGAGTATCTTGTCTAAATTGATGACTAACTTCTTTTGAATCTGTCATACTAATACTTCCACCAGGCGATCGCCTGACAATAGTAGCAATAAATATTTCATTTTAGATGTGTCACACCACTAGGAATAAGATAAGTATTTAAGGAGCTTACAAACAAAAATTTGATTATAGCTAATTATCCAATAGCGTAGCCCCTCCCAAAGGAGGTATAAAATATCAGGCAAAACAGTCCACTATTAGACTTAAATCTTTTGACACTCTACAAGTAACAAAACTTAACATAAACATAGGCAGAACTTAACCTAGAAACTATAAAATAACTTGACACCATTTTTATGTGAGGTTGCAAAGAATTAGAAATTTTTGCATTTATCTGTTTTTATTTACAGTTAATTATGATTATTTTTTATTCTGTGCAACTTCATATTAAATTGGTATTACGGTTATGACTGTAAGTAATTAAAGGGTTCCTAATTTATGCCAAATCAAGTCCGCTTTGCCACCTTCAACGCATCTCTCAACCGCAACGAAGCAGGTCAATTAATTCAAGACCTTTCCACAACAGAAAACGAACAAGCGCAAAGCGTAGCAGAAATTATTCAAAGAGTCAATCCTGATGTTTTATTAGTTAATGAATTTGACTTTGATACACAAGGAATAGCCGCCGATTTATTCCGAGATAACTATTTAGAAATAAGTCAAAATGGAATAGATCCTGTAGAATATCCATTCGTTTATTTTGCTCCTTCAAATACAGGAATTGCTTCTGGTTTTGACCTAGATAATAATGGGGAAATAGTGACAACTCCAGGTGTAGATGGTTATGGAAATGATGCCCTTGGTTTTGGTAATTTTCCCGGTCAATTTGGAATGGTTTTATATTCAAAATACCCTATTGTAGAAGAGGGAATAAGAACTTTCCGAAACTTTCTTTGGCGAGATATGCCAGGGGCATTATTACCAGATAATTTTGATACACCTGAACCTAATGATTTCTATTCACAACCAGAATTAGGAGTATTTCCTCTTTCTTCTAAAAGTCATTGGGATGTCCCTATTAATGTTAATGGAGAAATAATTCATGTTTTAGCGAGTCATCCTACTCCTCCAGTTTTTGATGGGGATGAAGATAGAAATGGTAGAAGAAATCACGATGAAATTCGATTTTGGTCAGATTATATTATTCCTGGAGCAGGAGATTATATTTATGATGATGCAGGTACTATTGGAGGTTTAAATCCTGGTAATTCTTTTGTAATTATGGGAGATCAAAATGCCGATCCAGTTGATGGAGATAGTTTCAATAATGCCATTAATCAATTATTAGAAAATCCTCTGGTAAATACTTCAATAACTCCTGGGAGTTTAGGGGGAGTTGATGCCACAAACCGTCAAGGTGGAGAAAGTGCAAATCAGTTAGGCAACCCTGCTTTTGATACAGCAGATTTTAATGATGAACCAGGTAATTCTGGAAATTTACGAGTTGATTATGTTTTACCTTCAATAGATCGAGAAATAGTTGAGACTGCTGTTTTTTGGCCGACAGAAAATGACCCTTTATTTCCATTAGTAGGAGACTTTCCTTTTCCTAGTTCAGACCATCGTTTAGTTTGGGCAGATATTACTGGTGAAAGTCGTCAAACTGTAACTAATATTGAATTTATTGGTGATGTAGAATTTCCAACTGGATTTAATTTTGCAGGTACAGAAGTAGGGGGTCTTTCTGGTATTAGTTACGACAAAAATTCAAGAATTTATTATGCTCTTTCTGATGATGGGAGTCAAAATAATGCTGCCCGTTTTTATAATGTTGATATTGATTTAAGTGACGGTAGTCTTGATGATGGAGATGTTGCATTTACAAATTTGACTACTCTATTCAATGAGGATGGTGTACTATTCCCACAAAATAGTATCGATCCAGAAGGAATTGCTTTTAATAGTGAAAATTTATTTATCTCTTCAGGAGGAAATGTTAATAATGGTATTGCTCCATTTGTTAATGAGTTTTCTCTGGCAGGAGAACAATTAAATGAGTTAGCAATTCCAGATAAATTTTTACCTAATGCAGATGGAACTCAAGGTATCAGAAATAATCTCGCTTTTGACAGTTTAACAATTAGTCCTAACGAACGTTTTCTCTACACGGCAACTGAAAATTCTTTAGTGCAAGATGGTGAAATTTCTACTCTGGAAAATGAGGGTACTTCTCGGATTATTAAATATGATTTACTAAGTGGGGAAGCTGTTAAAGAATTTCTCTATTTTGTTGACCCTATTCCTGAAGCTCCATTAGAAGAAGATGGTTTTGCTGATAATGGTTTAGTTGAATTACTTGCCTTAGATAATAGTGACACTTTATTAGCTTTAGAAAGGTCTTTTGCTTCAGGAGTTGGTAATAATATTCGCCTCTATGAAGTGCAATTACAAAATACAACAAATATCCAAGGGTTTAACAGTTTAATTAATCCCAGTGACCCCGATGGAGAATTATTTGATGTTGATGCTGTAGCAGAAAAACGACTATTACTGGATTTTGCCGAATTAGGCATTACTTTAGATAATTCTGAGGGTATAGCATTCGGACCTGTTTTGCCAGATGGGTCTCAATCTTTAGTGGTAGTTAGCGATAATAATTTTAACGATACTCAAAGAACTCAATTCTTAGGTTTCTCCCTAGATATTGATACTATTCCTGTTGTTAACCCTACAAATGAAACCCCAAATTTAATCAGAACTGAAACTGGTGCTGATGCAGACGATCCGGCAATTTATGTAGATCCAAATAACCCAGACCAAAGTTTAGTTATTACCACATTAAAAGATGCTGGTTTAGCAGTTTACGATCTAAACGGTCAACCTTTACAAACAATTTCTCCAGCAATTCCAGGGGATGTTCGCTACAACAATGTAGATATTGTTTATGACTTCCAAATAGGAGGTGGAACAGTCGATTTAGTAGTAGCAACTGACCGAGCAAATGATACTTTAGCAATTTGGAGAATTGACCCTCAAACTCGTCAACTTATTAATATTACTTCTCCTAATCTTAGCAACCCTGCAACCTCAATTTTTGGTATAGATGATGGGGAACAAACTGCTTATGGATTAGCAACTTATACTGACCCTAATACTGGACAAGCTTACGCTTTTGTCAGTCAGCGAGATGGGAATCAAATTGCTCAGATAGAGTTAATACCTAATACCGATGGAACAGTAGGTGCATTTTTAGGACGTGTTGTAACTGTACCTATTCCAGAAGGTCAAGAACTGGAAGATGCGCAAGTAGAAGGAATGGTTGTAGATCGAGAATTAGGTGTTGTTTATGCTGGTCAAGAAAACTTTGGAATTTTGAAATTTGATGCAGCAGTTGATGGTAGTAGCGAACTAATTTTAGTTGATGAAGTTGGTGAAAATATTCAAGCTGACGTAGAAGGTTTAACTATTTATTATGCTGATAATGGTAATGGTTATTTATTAGCTTCTAGTCAGGGAGATAATACTTTTGCTGTTTATGAACGGGAAGGAGATAATGAATTTATTGGTAACTTCTTTATAGGAGATTTTGCTAATATTGATGGAGCCGAAGAATCTGATGGTGCTGATGTAATTAATGTTTCTTTAGGTAACAATTTTCCTAACGGTTTATTAGTAGTTCAAGACGGTTCAAATGAACCAGAAGTAATTCAGCAAGACCCAGAAGATGGAGAAATTCAAAACTTCAATACTAACTTTAAATTTGTCCCTTGGGAAAATGTTGCTAATGCCTTTCAAGAACCTCTAGAAATTGATCGTTTCAGTTATAATCCTCGGCAAATTTCAAACAGTTTAATTAATGGCATTGCCAGTGGCGATACTACCCAAACTTCAACAGTGTTATGGGCAAATAGTAATTCCTCCGGACAAATAACATTTGAAGTAGCTACAAATTCCGACTTTAGTAACATTATTCGCACAGTTAATGCCAACCAGACAAATGTTCCAACTAAAGTCGAAATCACAAACTTAAATCCTGGTACGGAATATTATTATCGAGTCACCGATCCAGCAGGTTCAACAGAAATAGGAGAATTTGAAACTGCAGCAGCATTAGGCACTCAAAATGGGTTAAAATTTGGAGTAGCAGGAGACTGGCGAGGCGAACTTGCTCCCTATCCTGCTATTGCCAATGCCGATCAAGCAGATTTAGATTTCTTCGTTTTAAATGGGAATACAGTCCATGCCGATATTCCTTCGCCAGCAGTACCAGAACCACAAGCAGAAACTTTAGCAGAATTTCAAGCTAAATATCAGGAAGTATATGGCGATCGCTTCGGCGAAAATACTTGGGAAGACCTCCGGGCAACCACATCAATTTTGGCCACGATCGGCGACAATGAAGTTATTGACAACTTCTCTGGCGGTGCCCCGGCAAATTCCGATGCTCGCTTTTCACAAACAACAGGTTTAATTAACGATACTCAACTCTATGAAAATGGTTTGCAAGCATTCCAAGAATTCAATCCTTTGCGAGATGAATTTTATGGAAATACAGGAGAAGAGCGCACTACAAATGAACGAAAATTATATCGCTTTAATACCTATGGCAACGATGCTGCCAACATAGTATTAGATGCTCGTTCCTTCCGAGACCAAGGACTACCAGCTGCTGGAGGAACACCAGAAGAAATAGGAGCATTCCTAGCAGCTTCTTTTGATCCTAACCGCACAATGTTAGGAGAACCGCAATTACAAGACCTGAAAAATGACTTACTTCAAGCAGAGAATGATGGCATTACCTGGAAATTTGTCATGGTGCCCGAACCAATTCAAAATTTAGGAATTGGTGCTGCATCCGATCGCTTTGAAGGTTATGCTGCCGAACGGACAGAAGTTCTCAAATTTATTGATGATAATAATATTGATAACGTCGTCTTTGTGGCAGCAGATATCCACGGCACTATCGTTAACAACTTAACTTATCAAGAAGGGTTTGGTGGAGAACAAATTGCTACCAATGCTTTTGAAATAACTACTGGTTCAGTTGCATTTGACCCTCCATTTGGTCCAAGTGTAATTGAGTCAGCTATAGCAGTCAATGCTTTGAGTCCAGAACAACAAGCTTTGTACGAGATTTTACCAGTTGCCAACGATGGCGACAGTGAAGTTGATGATCGAGATGATTTTCTCAAAGAACTCATCAATGCACAAATATCCCCCCTTGGTTACGATCCTATTGGGCTGAACGATAACTTAGCAATAGCAGATGGTGAAATTGATGCCACTCTAATTCAAGGTGACTACATTGCAACTCAGACCTTTGGTTGGACAGAATTTGAAATCGATCCTAATACCCAACAGTTGCGCGTTGTTACTTATGGTGTAGAACCCTATACAGAGGAGGAGTTATTAACCAATCCAGAAGCAATTATTAACCGTGAAATACAGGTAGTAAGTGCATTTGTAGTTAATCCCATCATTAGTTTACCAACAGTAGGAATTAACATTGAACCGGAAATTATTAGTGAAAACCAAGACCAATACACCTTAACTTTCAATCTAAATAAAGTTGCCCCACCAGAAGGTTTACGGGTCGTTTGGTCAGAAACTGATTCTGATAATGCTTTTGGCGATATCGAATTTCCTCCTCAATTAAGCAATGCTTCTAACTTAGAATCTCTCGATCCAGTAGGGAATGAACTCGCCCGATCTGCTATTACAATTAACCCAGGGGCAACTACAGCTACTGTTACTTGGACAACTATTCCTGATGACGATCCTGAAGGTGATGAAATTACATCCTTTAATTTGGTGGAAACAGACAACTATATTGTCGATCCTCAGAACCAAATGGATGTCATCCTTATTGACGATATAGCTGCACCTATTGATGAAGATAGGTCCCTCGAAGGTGGTTCCGAAGCAGATAATATTATAGGTGGTACTGGTAACGATAATATTTTTGGCTTCGAGGGTGCGGATACCTTAGAAGGTAATAATGGTAATGACAATATCGTAGGCGATGACGGTAATGACCTGCTCTTTGGACAAAATGGTGATGATACTTTAGATGGTGGTTCGGGAAATGACTTCCTCTTTGGTGAAAATGACGACGACGAAATGAATGGTGGTGCAGGGAACGATCGCCTTAATGGTGGTGCGGGTAGCGATCGCCTTAATGGTGGTGCGGGAAGTGACACCCTCACTGGTGGAGTAGGTATTGATAATTTCATCTTTGCTGCAAATCAAGAATTTAATTCTAATAATGTTGGTATTGACGAAATTACTGATTTTGTTGTTGGTCAAGATAAAATTGTTTTGGATAGAACTACATTTACAGCGATTAACGATATAGCAGCAGATTTTGCCACTGTCACTAATAATATTGATGCTGCAATTTCTGATGCTGTAATTGTCTACAACACAAACAGCGGTCAGTTATTCTACAATTCTAATGGTAGTGGTAATGGTTTTGGTGATGGTCGTCAGTTTGCAACTTTAAGCAATCAAGTATTGCTTGAAGTTGATGACTTTATTATCAGAGGATAGTATACTGGCACAGTGAATTTTGTGCATTAGGGCGGGTTTATCTAATCTTAGGTTGAGCATTGAACTTTCAACTAGAACCCGCCCCTACTATTGCAACATTTACCGATATGATATGATTTTGATATGTACCCAGGAATTTAGCCTTATCAATACAATTACCAGGCTAGAAATTTGCACGATTCCATCTTTCATCATTTGCAACTATAATTTTAATGATGTTCCTTTTTACTGAATTTCTATTACTACAAATCATATTTAATACTAAATATTTTTAAGAAATTTTTAATGGACGACAACTAAACATTAATTAATAAATATGGATATCTGTAAAAATACTTAGCTTTTTACAAAAAGCAACATTTTCTAGCAAAAAAAACCAGAACTTATTAATAATAATTAACATAATAATAGTAACAATACGGATAAATAATGCTAATCTAAAAATAACATTTGTCATTAAAAACCAGGGAGCCACCTAAAGAAGTACCGAATTTTAGGTGAGATGATTTAGCATAGGCTAGTAGTTTAGTAATCAATTGTATTCGGTACTAAATAAATAACCAGGTTGACTCCTTAGAACTAGTGGCTCTGCGTGCAGGGCTAAGGAGAATAACATGAATAATATAATAATAGGGACTCAGCTTTTAGATGAGTCTGAAATATCTGCTTTGAATTCAGGATTATTAAGCTTAGAAGAAAGCTTGAGAGCGATCGCCACAGATGGCAGTTTATTACCAATATTTGAAGTTGCTTTTGGCAATGAATTTGACAGAGAAAAAGCAGAAGATTTGCGAGGGGAGTGGAAAGTAGAAAATTTAGAATGGTTGCCCAAGATTGATATTCGCTCCGCAGCAGAGATTAATGGTGCGAATGGTGCTTTTGCAGGAGCTAATAATACTATTTATTTAGCAGCAGAATATATTAGTCAGAATGTGGGAAATGGGGAGGCGATCGCCAATCTGTTATCAGAAGAAGTTGGGCATTTTGTTGATTATGAAATTAACAGGGATGACGCTGATGGGGATGAGGGTAAAATTTTTTCTACCTTAGTGCAAGGAATAGAGTTAAGCAATGAAGAACTTCAGACATTAAAAACAGAAGATGATATTGCACTTATTAATATAGATGGACAGCAAATCCAAATTGAACAGAATGTAAACGAACTTCTCAACAAAGTTAGTGGGGCAATAACTGATATTCTTAATGGTCTTGAAGATGCTAAAACAGTAGTAGAAGGAGTAACCAGTGGTTTAAAAGAATATTTAACAGTTATTCAAGCAGCAATTGACAGTCAAATATTTACAAAATTGCCTCTACTGGGGGACGAACTGCAAAAATCTACAGACCAAGCAGCCAAATTTCTTAATGACCTCAACAACGATATTTTAGCCCAATTAGAACAGTTAGAAGACTTAGTAAATTTGTCTTCAGAACAGGTAAAACAAGTTCTGTTTGATGCACTAGATCAACTTGATGTGCTGAAATCAGGGATAGATATTACAGCCATTCCTACATCAGTTGCAGACCAAATAATTGCTAAATTTCAGTCTGAAATTAATAGCGACAAAACTGTTTCTGATGCACTAGAGACAGCTATTTCAGAAGCTTTAATATCTTTAGATCCGGAAATATTTAAAGGAGAAATTCCCACAGTTAATGAAGTATTAGAAATAGCAATAACTGAATTTAGCCAAGAATTACGAAGTCAGTTTAGTGGTTTATTGGCTGAAGTTTTGGATGAACCCCTGAATATAATTCGAGAAGCTTTTCGTGATGTAATTCCTAGTATAGATAATATTGAAGAAATCCCAGAATTTATTCCTCAAAATATTCTGAATGCGATACTAAATTTATCCAATGGAGAAGAAATTACAGAGGTACTTCAAGATGCGATAGAAGATGGAATTAATCAACTAGGTGTAGCTGGAGAAAATTTGCTAGAAGATATTCTCTCAGAACTAGAAATCAAATTAGTTGACCCATTAGCAGGGCTATTAAACAACGTATTAGAACAACCAAAACAATTAATTGAAGAAGGGCTAGAAGACTTATTAGGACAAGACATTAATATTGGTAATATTGCCAATGGTTTCACTTTTAATATTGATTTTTATCAAGAGAAATCTTTAGAAACTTCCTTAGCTTCTGACATTGGTTTGCCAGGGTTAGGATTAACAACTGATGGAAAAGCAAAAGTAGATTTAGGAATTGACTTTAATTTAGGTTTTGGTTATACATCAGATGATGGGTTATTCCTAGATACTTCTGCAAATAAAGAATTAGGTATTGGTTTGGATGCTTCCCTACCAGGTTTAGAAGCACAAGGTGAAATGGGATTTTTACTAATTGATGTTACAGACAAAGGAACTAATCTAAATGCGGATTATTCTGTAGATGTAACAGACCCAAATTCAGACGGTAAATTAACATTATCTGAAATAGGCGGAACTCTATTTAATATTAATACTGAACCTAATGCTTCTGCCGATATAAAATTAAATCTCCTCTCAAAACTTGGCGACTCAGCAGCACTACCAAAAGTTGGTACAGATTTAAATATTAGTTGGGATTTTGCTGAAAATAATGCCATTCCTCAAGTTAGTTTTGATGAAACAAATATATTTTTAGGTTCGTTTCTCAGCGATTTTGTCAGACCAATTGTTGAACCAATTCAAGTAATTACTAAACCTATTAAAACAGCCACAGATTTTCTCAGAAAACCAATAGTAATTTTAGAGGAATTAAATTTAGGAGGCCCTGACAATAACCTACTCGGTTTAGCTAATCAGTTTTCCAGTGACCCAACTATTAAAAATGTCACTTTGGCATTAGATGCTATTAACTTTATTGATGTATTATCTGGTATAGCTAATAAAGATGCAGGCGAAGTAGGAATTAATATTGGTAATGTTAGTCTAGGTGACTTTGATATAACTTCCGGTACTCCTATTGTAAATGCAAACCTTTCAGCGCCTGATAAATCTCTAGCAGAATTAGAAGAAGAATTCAACGCATTTCTAGAAAAAAATCCTGGAAGTTCTAGTAACTTTCAAGCTCAAAAAGATTTCTTCAGTAACAAAGACTCCATTGATAAATTTCTTTCATTCCCAATTTTAGATAATCCCACTTCAGCAATTGGATTATTGACTGGACAAAATGTAGACTTTTTTACATTTCAACTTCCCGACTTTGATTTCTCCTTTGGTATAGAAGGTTCGTTTCCTATTGTTGGTCCAATTGTTGTATCTTTTGGAGGTGAAATTGGAGCCAAACTAAATCTAGGATTTGGATATGATTCTGAAGGAATAAAACAGTGGGCTGACACTGGATATGAATCTGATGAAATAGAGAAAATTTTTGATGGCTTTTTCTTTAGTGATAATCGAAACGGTGCAGAAGATTTACCAGAATTAGAAGTTAGTGGTCTACTCAAAGCAGGAGTAGGTATAGATGTTGTTATTGCCAAAGCAGAAGTTAACGGTGGGATTGAAGCAACTATTGGTGTTGATTTGGAAGACTTAGGAGAATCTGGTGATGATTTAGGAATAAGTGACGGTAAAATTCGTGGGTCTGAATTCAAAGCTATTTTTGACTCCCACCCAGGTTGCTTATTTGATATTGGTGGTCAATTAGATGCGTTTCTCGGATATTACGCTCGAGTTGGCTGGCCTCCCTTTGGTAAAGAATGGGAAGGAGAATTTGCCAGAACAACCCTAGCCGAATTTGGTATTGAAACCTGTCCCCAACAACATCCCATATTAGCAAACGAAGGTCCCGAAAGCTTTGGTGGTGGAACTCTAGAATTAAATATGGGGCCACGGGCGGAATTACGGTTATTTATTGATACCACTGACAATGGTGAGACATTTATTCTCAAAGGTTCAGGAAATCCAAACAATGACACGATAACAGTTAATGCTATTGGCTATTCTCAAAATTACGCTGGAGTCAATAATATTCAGGCTAACGGTGGTGAATTTGATGACAATATTGATGTTGAAAATATTGCCATATCTGTAGAGTTTTCTGGTGGAAACGGTGATGATGTGTTATCTGGCGGAGACGGTGATGATGTCATCAACGGAGATAGTGGAGATGACAGAATATTAGGTCGCGCTGGAAACGATAATCTCTCTGGTGGTAGTGGTCAAGATTTTATTAACGCTGGAGAGGGTAACGATAATGTTTCTGGTGGTGAAGGGGATGATGAACTTTATGGCAAAGCAGGGATAGATAATATTGATGGCGGTGCAGGAAACGATTTTATAGCTGGTGGTACAGATAATGATGAGCTTTATGGAGACAGCAATGATTTCCAAGCTGGCAACGATATTATCCTCGGTGATGAAGGTGATGACCAAGTTTATGGTCGTGGTGGTAACGACAATATTAGTGGAGGTACAGGAGAAGATGAATTAAACGGTGGTACAGGTGATGATGAAATCTTAGGAGATCCTGGTAACGATATTCTCAAGGGAGAAGCGGGTAACGATAAAATTAGTGGTGGTGAAGATGTTGATGTTGTCAGTTATGAAAGCTCTCCCGATGCAGTCGTTGTCAATATTGATGAAACACAAAGTTATCAAAACTCAAGTGCAATAGATGACTTAGAAGGGAATTTTAATATTGACGCTGCCACAGCTCAAGATGGCTTTGGTACAGAGGATAGTTTTAACTTTACTGCTGTCAGAACAACCTATGATGAGGCAACAAATACAGTCATTGAGCAAATTATTGATGTTTCAGGAAATATCGAAAATATTATTGGTTCAGAATCAGACGATGTTCTCATTGGCAACGAAAAAGATAACCAAATCGACGCTTCAAAAGGCAACGACGTTGTGATAGGCAATGCAGGTAATGATAATTTAGACGGTGGAGTTGGCAACGATGCCGTCAGCTATCGTCGCGATCCAAATCCAGTAGAAGTAAACCTTTTTAACAACAAGGCCACCGATGGCTTTGGTAACACTGACCAAATATTTAATATCGAAAATGTAGTTGGTTCAAATTTCAACGATAATATTACAGGAGACAATAACGCCAATATTGTCACCGCTGGCGCAGGTGCAGATAATGTTAAAGGTGGTGCAGGGAATGACAACCTTAACGGCGAAACTGGTAACGACATTCTCCAGGGAGAACAAGGCAACGACGAAATAGATGGTGGCGATGACATTGATACAGTCAGCTACGATAACTCCCCCAACGCCGTAGTTGTTAATATCG
>NZ_JBNHER010000062.1:0-9234 GCF_050015975.1 Dapis purpurea BLCC-M126
TTTTTCCCCTATCCAAGGGGAGGCTTTAAACCACAATTATTTAATTAACAATTAACAATTAATAATTCGGTAAAAAAAAGAACTAAGAGTTAAGTGGTTTTTGGGCTTGACTTTTAGTTCTTTTAGTATTAAATAGAATTGATACTAATCCTAAATGATTTGTGAAAAAAATTGTAGGGGTTTGGTCTCCCAACCTAATATAAAATGGGATTTGGAAACCAAAAATCTAGGATAAAATATTACAACTTATTTAGGATTTGTATATGCCATATATCATGTTTTATTAGATGGTTATATCAAATATACTGAGTTTATACTTGCAAGAGTATACTATCAGTATGGGCAAAAACTCCAAATTTTGTAGGGGGGTTTGGTATCCAAACCCCCCTACGAATTATAATAATACTAATAGATTTGATATTCCTTCTTCCTTCTTCCTTCTAACTAATATAAATTATGACAATTTACTCAGAATATAAGCAACGACGCGAAAAATTAATGGCAAAAATTGGCGATGGTACGGCTATTTTCAGAAGTGCGCCAATGGCTGTCATGCACAATGATGTAGAATATTCCTATCGTCAAGATAGCGACTTTTTTTATTTAACAGGTTTTAATGAACCGGAAGCAGTGGCAGTTATTGCTCCTCACCATGAAAAGCATAAATTTATTTTGTTTGTACAACCAAAAGACCAAGAAAAAGAAACTTGGACTGGTTATCGCGCTGGTGTGGAAGTTGCTAAGGAAAGGTACGGTGCGGACGCAGCTTTTCCTATTAATCAATTAAATCAAAAGTTGCCCGAATATTTGAAAAAGGCAGATAAAATTTATTATCGTTTAGGACCCGATCGCCACTTTAATGAAACAGTCCTTAAACATTGGCAAAATTTGATGCGAGTCTATCCAAAAAATGGTACTGGTCCGATCGCTATTCAAGATGCGGGGACAATTTTACATCCGATGCGTTTGATTAAAAGTAATGTGGAATTAGCACAAATGCAGAAAGCTGCTGATATTGCTGTTGATGCTCATAACCATGCTATGAGGTTTGCTAAAGAGGGGCATTTTGAATATCAAATTCAAGCGGAAATGGAGTATATATTTTCTCGTTATGGAGCTACTCCTGCTTATCCTTCTATTGTTGCTTCTGGTGGTAATTCTTGCATTCTTCATTACATAGAAAATAATCGACAAATGCGAGAAAATGATTTGTTATTAATTGATGCTGGAGCTGCTTACAATTATTATAATTCTGATATTACTAGGACTTTTCCCATTAGTGGTAAATTTACACCGGAACAAAAGGTTATTTATGAGTTAGTTTTAAGGGCGCAGTTAGCAGCAATTGAACAAGTAAAACCAGGAAATCCTTATAAACAAATTCACGATACGGCAGTGCGAGTTTTAGTGGAAGGATTGATAGATTTAAAAATGTTAAAAGGCAATATTGACGAAATAATTGAAAAGGAAAAATATAAGCCTTTTTATATGCACAGAACCGGACATTGGTTGGGTTTAGATGTGCATGATGTAGGTGTTTATCAGTGGGGAGAAGAACCGCAAAATTTACAACCAGGACAGGTATTAACTGTGGAACCTGGTATTTATATTGGTCCTAATATTAAACCAGTGACAGGTCAACCAGAAGTATATGACCGTTGGCGTGGAATTGGAGTGAGAATTGAGGATGATGTTTTGGTGACGGCGGAAGGATGTGAAGTATTAACTGCGGGGGTTCCTAAGTTAGTTGAGGAATTAGAAAAGTAAGTTTTAGGTAGTAGCTTGGGTTAAGTTCATTAATGGATAATCAATAATTGATAATTAGAGACTGTTTGTAAAAGGATAAATCTAGGCGTAGTGGACTGTTTCAGCTAAAACTGTGGATTAAATTTGTCATTGCGAACGAATGTGTTTGCGGAGCATTCCGTCAGGAAAGCAATCTCAGGTCAACTTCCTATTGCACCATTTAAGATGAAACAATCCAGTAGGGTGGGTTAGGCGACAATAACTATGAATTGTAGGCAAAATTTAACTTTTCGCACCCCACCCACCCAACATTAAGCACTCTGGCCGTCTTAATCTTTAGTTTACAAACACTCTCTTATATCATTAGGACTTACGCAGAAACCGGGTTTATGAACGAAATTTCGTGGTTTGAACAACAAGATCAGGGGAATAAACCCGGTTTCTTGGTTGCGCGTGCGTAAGTCCTGATCATGTTCGGATAATCAGTTATAATAAGCATTCTTCACTTCCTCTAATTTACTCTTTCTCTCCCGACTCCTGTACGGGCCATTAGCGAATCGCTCCTACGACTCCTAACTCCTCAATCAAGAACGGTTTTAACCAGAGGTAATTATCCATTATCAATTATCAATTAATGAAACATCTATACAAGCTGAATTATTTGCCTTCTAAAGAGTGCAGAGAATTAAAACATTATATAATTTTATACTCAAGCTTTTTTTTGATAAAACCTATATTCTGTACTTTAAAACGTAATATAAAAAAGTATAACTTAGGAGTCAGTAGGGAATAGTCGTTGCCAATAATCGAAATAAATTAAGTATAAATACTTAATATTTTCCTGATAATTTTACTTTTACTAAGGCCAATTAACAGGATTTTTTGAGTATAAATACTTAGGAAACTACTAGTTATTTTATACTACATTTTTATGCTACAAAATGATCCGCAGAATCTGGGATAATAAAATTATAATTCAGATGAAATGAATATTAAACGAGAAATTATCACAACAGAAACAGTCAATTTAACTAATTGTGATCGGGAACAAATTCACATTCCGGGTTCGATTCAACCTCATGGGGTTTTACTAGTTTTGCAGGAGCCAGAGCTTAAGATTATTCAAGTTAGTAGTAATACAGAAACATGGCTAAATATTAATCCAGAAAATCTGCTCCAGCAAAATATCAGTTCTCTTTTATCTGATCATCAAATCGATTCTCTACGGAATAGTTTGGTAGGAGATTTTGAATATCTCAACCCATTACAATTAGAGTTAAAATGTGGAGATAAAACTAGACTATTTAACAGTATAGTTCATCGTAATGATGGGGTTGTAATTCTGGAGTTAGAACCTTGTAAAACTGAATTATATCAAGATTTTTTCCGTTTTTTCCAACTGACTCGCAACAATATTACTGTAATTCAAGAATCTGCTAACCTACAAGAACTTTGTTCAATTATAGTTAAAAAAATCTCCAAATTAACTGGTTTTGACCGAGTAATGATTTATAAGTTTCATCCCGATAATTCTGGTGAAGTTATTGCCGAAGAAATACAGGAATATTTGGACTCTTATTTAGGCTTACATTATCCTGCGACTGACATTCCTCAACCAGCACGAAGTTTATATAGCAAAAACTATCTGCGGATTATTCCAGATATTAATTATCAACCTGCAGAATTATTTCCTAAAAATAATCCAGTTACTAACAAACCCCTAGATTTAAGTTTTTCTGTATTACGAAGTGTTTCACCAATTCATATAGAATATCTCCAAAATATGGGTGTTATGGGTTCAATGTCAATTTCTCTTGTGAAAGAAGGAAAATTATGGGGGTTAATTGCTTGTCATCACAAATCAATTAAGTATATTCCCTACGATAAACGAGTGGTTTGTGAATTTTTAGGTCAAATAATGTCGATTCAGATTCCAATTATGGAACAAAATGATAGTTTAAATTATAAAGCTGTCCTTACGTCTGTTCAATCGGAGGTGATAAAGATTATTTATGAGTCAGAAGATTTATTAACTGTTTTCAGAAATATCGGCAGTAAATTACTAACAATAGTGGGGGCGACGGGAGCTGTAATTTCTCTAGAAGGAGGGTATCACAAAATAGGAAAAACTCCAAGTAATTCAGAAATTACAGCTCTACTAAATTGGGTCATAAACCATCTCTATACTGGCATATATTCAACTGATTGTTTGCCTATAATTTACCCACCAGCTAAAGAATTTAAAGAGATTGGTAGTGGATTATTAGTGTTAGAAATTGCTAAGGTACAAAAAAATTATGTTTTGTGGTTTCGACCAGAAGTAAGTCAAACAGTTAATTGGGCTGGAAATCCAGCAAAGAAGATTGAAATTGAATCTGATGGTACAATGAAACTTACTCCTCGGAAATCTTTTAAAGAATGGCAAGAAATAGTTCAATTTCATTCCTTACCTTGGCAACGTTATGAAACAGAAGGAATTCAGGAGTTTAAGCTCGCAATTGTGGGAATTATGATGCGCAGAATTTCTGAATTAGCAAATATAAATCTAGAAAAAAGTAATAACGAGTTAGATTCTTTTACTTATATTGCTTCTCACGATTTAAAAGAACCATTGCGGGGTATTCATAATTATTCTACATTTTTGATAGAAGATTATGGGGAAATTCTTAACGAAGATGGTCGAGCAAAATTAGATACTTTGGTACGTTTAACTCAACGGATGGAGGATTTAATTAATGCTTTGTTATTTTTCTCCCGTTTAGGTCGTCAAGAACTCCATAAATCTGCTATTGATCTGAATAAATTAATTGAAAATGTGGTAGAAGTTATTAGAATAAGTAAACCAGACGCATCTATTGAAATTAGAAAGATGGATAATTTGCCAGTGATTTATGGAGACAAAATCCTGATGGAAGAAGTATTTAGCAATTTAATTAATAATGGAGTGAAGTATAATAAAAAAGAGGATAAAATTGTAGAAATAGGTTATGAAAAAACTGAAGAATCTGCTAGTATCATATATGTCAAAGATAATGGTATAGGTATTCGAGAAAAGCATCTAGAGACAATTTTTAAAATTTTTAAACGATTACATGGTAAAGATAAATTTGGGGGTGGGACAGGAGTAGGTTTAACAATAGTCAAAAAAATTATTGAACGTCATAGTGGTCAAATTTGGCTAGAATCTAAATATGGAGAAGGAACAACTTTTTATCTAAAATTATGGAATCTAGAGTGAATATGTAGGGTTTTCCAAGCTAATGAGGTACAGTTGTTTTTCTTCTTTATCTATACCTACAGAAGGAGAATTACTACTCCCTAATACCATTTCTCAAAAATCTTGCTACATCTCCTTGGGAGTAGGGAGTAGGGAGTAGGGAGTAGGGTTAAAAGACATAAGATATTTTGATTTAATGCCGATAATCTTTACAAACATTACTGAAGAAGTATTATTACTTAGGGCTTGCGCTCAAAAGTCTTTTTGCCAAGGCAGGGAGTAGGGAGTAGGGAGTAGTGAAAACTCAAGAGGAATCAGGAGTTGTAAAAGACTTACAAAGGAAAAATTCTCTTTTAACTTGGGTGCCTCTACCAAACCCAAGATACTCACTTTTTTAGCCTGATCAGGCTAAAATCTGGTACTTTTTCACCACTTAAAAAGCCTAAAACTTTTATTGGTCAATGTTTTGATATTTAATCAGCAAACCCTACTTAATAACTGAAGTCCATCGGAAGTATAGCATTATGTTTGGGAATTAGTATAAAACTAAGAAACTTTGTCCCTCAGGCTTTTTGGTAATTGCTATAGTAATGATCAGGAATGGATAAAAATTCCATAATTATTACCAAAAAATTAGGTCAAAAGCCTCCCCATTTAAGGGGATGAAAAAGCGAGCAAAACGCAATATCCAATCGACCAAGAGAATATTCAATTTAATATTTCAAGCCTCCGACTTTAGTGGTCGGTATTAATAACTGATAACTGATAACCGAAATTACCCCTGTTCCCTTAAAATGGATAGAAAAGAAAAAATCATCATCAGACAAAGAGTCAATTCAAATATTGACTATAACGAACAAATTCATATTCCTAACTTCATTCAAGATCATGGAGTATTATTGGTTTTGCAAGAGCCAGAGTTGGATATTATTCAAGTTAGTAGTAACACAGAAGAATGGCTAAATATTCGTCCAGAAAATATACTCGGACAGAACATTGAATGTCTCTTAGACTCTGATCAAATAGATAATATTCGCCAGAATTTGGAGGGGGATTTTGAATATATAAACCCACTACAATTATCTATTAAATGTGGAAATGAAGTAAGATTATTTAATGGTATTATTCATCGTAATGATGGGGTTGTAATTTTAGAAATTGAACTTTCTGAAGATGAATCAGGTCTAGACTTTTCCCAGTTTTATCAACTGACTTTTCCCATAATTAATAAAATTCAGAAATCTGGCAATTTACATGAACTTTGTGAGATTGTAGTTAAAGAAATCCGCAAAATTACTGAATTTGACAGGGTGATGATTTACAAATTTCATCCTGATGACTCTGGAGAAGTAATTGCTGAAGATAAACGAGAAGATCAAGAAGCATATTTAGGTTTACATTATCCTGCTTATGATGTTCCCCAAGTAGCAAGAGCTGTTTTCTCTGTTAAGTTTATACGAACTATTCCAAATATTAACTGTCGATCTGTGGAATTAATACCTAGATGTAATCCCTTAACTAACCAACCCCTAGATTTAAGTTTTTCTGTATTGCGAGGTGTTTCTTCCTGTCATGTAGAATATCTTGAAAATATGGGTGTTATGGGTTCGATGGCAATTTCTCTTGTGAAAGAAGGAAAATTATGGGGATTAATTGCTTGTCATCATAAGTCGGTTAAATATATTCCCTATGATAAACGAGTGGCTTGTGAATTTTTAGGTCAAATAATGTCGATTCATATTCCAATTAGAGAACAAAATGATAATTTAGATTCTAAAGTTGCTCTCAAGTCGCTTCAATCTGAGGTGATAAAGACTATTTCTGAGTCAGAAGATTTATTAACTGTTTTCAGAAATATTGGTAGTAAATTATTAACAATAGTGGGAGCAACGGGGTCTGTAGTTTCTCTGGAAGGAGAATATCACAAAATAGGAAAAACACCAAGCAATGTAGAAATTACAGCACTACTAAATTGGGTAAAAAATCAGATAGATACTGACATATATTCAACTAATTCTTTGCCCATAATTTACCCGCCAGCTAATGAATTTAAAGAGATTGCTAGTGGATTATTAGTGCTAGAAATTACTAAGGTACAAGAAATTTATGTTTTGTGGTTTCGACCAGAAGTAAGTCAAACAGTTAATTGGGCTGGAAATCCAGAATATCCGATTGAGATGGAATCTGATGGTACAATGAAACTTTGTCCTCGGAGATCTTTTGCAGAATGGCAAGAAATAGTTAAATTTCATTCCTTACCTTGGCAACCTCATGAAATAGAAGGAGTCCAGGAATTTAAAAGCGCAATTGTGGGAATTGTAATGCGCAGAATTTCTGATTTAGCAGAAATCAATCTGGAACTAGAAAAAAGTAATAATGAGTTAGATTCCTTTACTTATATTACTTCCCACGATCTAAAAGAACCATTGCGAGGTATTCATAATTATTCGACATTTTTGATGGAAGATTATGGGGAAATTCTTAACGAAGATGGTCGAGAAAAATTAGAGACTTTGGTGCGTTTAACTCAACGGATGGAGAATTTAATTAATGCTTTGTCATTTTTCTCCCGTTTAGGTCGTCAAGAACTCCATAAGTCTGCGATTAATCTGAATGAATTAATTGAAAATGTGGTAGAAGTTATTAGAATAAGTAAACCAGAGGCATCTATTGAAATTAGAAAGATGGAGAATTTGCCAGTGATTTATGGAGACAAAATCCTGATGGAAGAAGTATTTAGCAATTTAATTAATAATGGAGTGAAGTATAATAAAAAAGAGGATAAAATTGTAGAAATAGGTTATGAAAAAACTGAAGAATCTGCTAGTATCATATATGTCAAAGATAATGGTATAGGTATTCGAGAAAAGCATCTAGAGACAATTTTTAAAATTTTTAAACGATTACATGGTAAAGATAAATTTGGGGGTGGGACAGGAGTAGGTTTAACAATAGTCAAAAAAATTATTGAACGTCATAGTGGTCAAATTTGGCTAGAATCTAAATATGGAGAAGGAACAACTTTTTATCTAAAATTATGGAATCAAGAATAAATATATTCATTAATGGATAATTACCTCAAGGAAAACCTGACTTGATTAAATCTGAGCAAATATTATAGCAATCCTATCTGTTTTAAGAAAAAGTAATTAGGGTTTGCGCTCAAAAGTCTTATGGGTGAGGGTAGGAGTCAGGAGACAGGAGACAGGAGGAATGGGAGCTATAGAGGAAGTAGTCGGAAGAATGGTCTGTTAATTTTTCTGTCCTAGTGAGCCTTTAATGCTAACTTTTTGAACCTTTTAGACCTAAAAGCTTGGACTTTTTCAAGACCATTAAAGGCTAAAATCTTTATCTGTCAATGTTTTTAGATTTAATCAGCAAGCCCTAATTATTAATTATTGAACTCTGTGCCCTAATGCCAAGAGATTTTTTTCAAAACTAAAGTATTATTGCCATAAATGAATCAAATACAAAATAATTCTCAAAAAAACTTATCTTTGCTAGTAGTTGAAGATAATGAGGAAGATTATGTTGCATTGACCAGAATAATGAGGAAGCTAGATTTTAGCTATCCTATATACCACTGTATGGACGGAGATGAAGCACTAGACTTTCTGTTTAATCAAGGGGAATATTCTAATCCTGAAATAGCTCCTCGTCCTACAATAATTTTAATAGATTTAAACCTGCCGGGAACTGATGGGCGAGAAGTAATTCAAATTATCAAAAAGAATCAACAACTTAAAAAAATTCCTGTAGTTGTTTTTTCAACTTCATCAAATCCACAAGATATTCACATTTGTTATCAACAAGGAGTGAATAGTTATATGCAAAAACCAGTTAATATTAAAGATTTAAGCAGAAATATAGAAAGTTTTTTATCCTATTGGTTTAAAGCAGTTATTCTGCCTAATAATTGATTTGTATAGCAATTATATAAGTAGAGTTTGCTGAATAAGTCTTATTGATTCGGGTAGGAGCCAGGAGATAGAAATAAAGAGGAATTACAGAAGATGTAGTCGGATATTTTGTCCTTGAATTTTTCTACTCTTGTCTGCTAAAAATGTTAACATTTTTAGCTATGGTTCGCAAAAAGCTTGTACTTTTTTTGCATATACAAATATTGGAGTCTTTATATGTAATATCATGTCTGGTTGAACAGTGATAATTAAAGCTCGTAGTAGGGCTTTAGCCCTAAGATAGGTATTTATCGGGCTAATACCATTTTGAAAAAAGAATGTTACGAATAATAAGGACGATAAAAAGATTTT
>NZ_JBNHER010000063.1:0-5918 GCF_050015975.1 Dapis purpurea BLCC-M126
TAGATAGGGCTGAAGCCCTACTACAAACAAAAACTTTATTATAAGTGATTATCCACAATTCGTAGCTCCCCCGGAGGGGGCACATGATATTAGCGCATTTTATACTACTTTTAATCTTACAAATTGACGTGCGGAATGTCGGTTTTTAATTATCGGAGATGTCTACTGATGACAACGTTCCAGATAAATCTGAGCAACCCGATCGCCTTGATAATATTCTAAACATTCTTGAAATAAACTCCCTGCTTGTTCAAATAACTCTTGATGAAATAACAAGATTGCCCTTTCAAACTTCTGTTTCGTCCTGATTTTTACATCCCGTAATTCTGTCGGATCGGCAGAAAAGACTTCAAATAAAGCAACCGCTTTAGCTTTTCCTTTTGCTTTGACTTGACCAATAAATCGCAAATCGTATTCTAAGGGATTACTTAAGCTTGTAAAAGTTTTCTCGGTAATAAACAGGGAAACTCCATAAGTTTTGGTTAACCCTTCCACTCTTGAAGAGAGGTTCACCGCATCTCCAATCGCTGTTCCATCCATACGGCCAAATCCGCCTACAGTACCCAACATTAATAATCCTGTATGTAAACCAATACCTATACGCACAGGTTGAAGCTGATTTTCTTGTCGAAATAAATTATATTTTTTCAATTCTTCCAACATGGCTATCGCCCCTTGCAGTGCATCATCAGCAGAATTTGGAAACAAAGCCATAATGGCATCACCAATATATTTATCAATAAACCCACCATGAGCTTGAATTTGGGGTTCCATATAACCCAGATATTCATTAATAAAAGCAAAGTTTTGCGCTGGGGTCATCTGTTCGGAGATAGTAGTAAAATCGCGAATATCAGAGAACAATACCGTCATTTCCCGTTCCACTTGATCTCCAAGTTTCACATCCACAATGCTGTTTTTGTCTAAAAAGCTGAGAAACTGAGCCGGAACAAAGCGCTCATAAGCCTGGTTTAATTTAGTTATATTGTTATATAGTTGGGCATTTTCTAATGAAATTGCTGCTTGAGTAGCAATAGTTCGTAACAGTGCCATGCGCTCTCTGGTAAAAGCTCCGGTACTCAGGTTATTTTCTAGATAAATAATACCCTTAAATTTACCTTGATTGATTAAAGGAGTGCAAGCAATGGACTGACATTGATATTTTTGAATGTAGGTATCGTCAGTAAAATTACCTTCACGAGTAGCATTGTTCAAAACAATCGTTTTACCAGTACGGGCAACATAATACACAATTTTTGACGCCACCATTGGAAATTCAGATAGAGGAATAGACTGCAATACCGAAACTTTCTCTGAGTAATCTTCCTTCGTTGCTTCAATAAACAAACTTTCCCCATGAGCCAAAATTAATATTCCTCGTTGGGCTCCTGCATTTTCAATAAGAAGATCCATTAAAGTTGCCAGCAATTTTTCCAAAACAATCTCACTAGAAATGGCAGTCGTAGATTTAATCACTGTAGCTAAATCTAAAAATTCACTATCATTAGAACTGCTTGTACCTTGAAACCATGTAGCCTGAGAGGTTTTGTTCTTGGAATTTTTAGACAATTGAGGATAGTTTTTTTCTAGGTGCCTAACTTTGGCTATTGCTCCCCATTGGCTATAGCAGTAATGTGCTTCTCTCATGTAAACGGAAGCAATTTTTTCCTGCTGCCAGTCAAGATAAAATTTAGCTGCCAGTTCATTTGCCAGAGCTTCCTCTTGAAGATATTTATTTTCTTTTGCTCCTAATATTGCCTTGTCATATAGCTCTATTGCTTCTCCTTTTTTTCCTAATACTCGACACTTTTCTGCCTCCACTAAATCTACTTTATGTTGGTAATTCATCGCAGCAGACTCTGCCCATTGCTGTTTTAGTTGCCTTTGATTTTCTGCCACTCGTTCCATCACCTCTGAGACCTCCTTTTTCCTTCCACTCACCCTTGCTAACGACATCAAAGAATCATAAAAATAAAACACTGGTTGAGTTACCAGTCCTGGAGATGCCAGCACATACCCTTTTATTTCTTCTACATCCTTTTCAATAGATTCTATTTCTTCAAACAGATAACACAGCATCATCTTATATAAGTAAAAAAATGATAACCCTAATGAATCATTCCCAGACACCATTTTCGCTCTAAATTCCCCCTCTTGCTCTGGATTTTCAGATAAAATAGTTGGGTATTTAGAAATTCCTAGTAAGTTTAATGTTGAGAGCCAACAACTGCGACACCAATTCGCTGCTACCAATTGATTCAATTGGACTAACCCATCAAAGTAAGTATGAGCTGCCTGTTTCAAGGCAGCCAGGGGTTGACTACACCAAAAAGATTGTAAACAAAAACCATGAGCATTATAGCCAGCAAATTCCAAATTTCCTACTTCTAAACCTATTCCATAACCTTCTTGTAAAGGAGAGAGGGTTTCTTTGATGTGAGATTTATAATGTATGAGAAAGAACATAACAATATGTATTGCCAATGGTTTTACCTCTTTTAAATCCAGTTTGGATACTACCTGTAGTGCGAGTTGACCAAACTTGACCGCGACATCTACATCTTGTAATACACTACAAGCAACGATACCATAGCAGGAATAAGCAAAGGGAGAAGACCGAGTATTTCCATATTGAATAGATAGTTTGACTGACAATGCTACCAATAATGGAAATAAGGGAGAACCAGAAAGGTAAGTAGCTGGCATAACACTATTCGCAATCTCCACAATGGCAATTTTTTCTCGATCCTCCATCATTGGCAATTCGACCAAATTTTCTATTTCTGTATCGCCAATCAGTCGGTAAATTTCGGAAACTGCCTCTTTAATATTATCCTGTGTAGGTTTTTTGGGAAAAGTGACACCTAATTGTCCTAAAAATTGTTGGGCAGTAGCAATTGCTTCTTTTGGTGGATATTGGGTGTTATATGCTTGTATTCTAATTCGGTAAACATTCACTTGTTCTGGTAATGAGGAAGTATTGGCAATAACGATCTCAATTAACTGTTCCATGACATCAAATTCACAACACAGAAAAGCTAATTCCACTCCTAATTCATAGAATTCTAGAGTCATTTCATATTGCCTAGACCAAGCATTTTCTCCCAACAATGATAACCCAATGCTGGCATATTCACGACCTGCTTGATAAGCATTGGCAGCTCTAGCTTTACGACAGGCAAGCAAGTTAAGTTGAGCTACTTCATCTCGCTTGGTTTGTTGACTAATTAAAGCTGTTCCATAATTGAGTTGATTGACGAGTTCAAAAATCCTTTCTTCTTTGGCTTCTGGAGACATCTTTTGTAACAGAAGTTGTCCGATATGATAATGGGTCTCGTTTTTTTTCTCATCAGGAATTAGAGCATAAGCAGCTTGCTGAATGCGATCGTGACTGAATTTAAAAGATTGAATTAAAAGATTTTCATCCAATTCTGACTGGGGTAAAATTAAGTTCCGGTCAAGAGCAATTTTTAATAACTCAAAAGTTTCTTTGCCAGATTTTTTTCCCACCCAGGTCATAGTTTTTAAGTCAAATTCTGCTCCCAAATAAGCAGCAATGGATAAAATTTCTTGGCTTAATTTGGGTAGTTTTTGCAGCTTGCCCACCATCAATTCCACAACATTATCCGTAAATCTCCTATTTTTTATCGTCTTTATATTCCATTCCCACACCCTTGATTTATGATTAAATTTTAGTAATTTTTCGCTATATAATGCCTGTAAAAATTCATTAATAAAGAAAGGATTTCCTCCTGTTTTTGCCCTTACTAATAAAGCTAAATCACAAACTTTTTCAGGATTCTGCTTCAAAGTATCACCGATTATACAAGCAATTTGATATATAGGTAATTTTTTTAACTTAATTTTATTAATTAGTGCCTGGTTTTGCTTCAGCTTTTTCAGAGAAATAGCCAACGGATGACTTGCCAACACTTCATTATCCCGATAAGCTCCTAACAGTAACAGATATTTGGTTGTTCCTGCTACTAATAGCTGTTCAATTAATGTTAAAGTTGCTATATCTGCCCATTGTAAATCATCGATAAATATAGTTAATGGATGCTCAGAATCGCAGAAACAACCAAGAAAATCACTAAATACCAGGTTAAAACGATTTTGTGCTTCATTGCCTCCTAATATGAAAACTGGAGGTTGTTTCCCGATAATTAATTCTACTTCGGGAATCACATCAATAATTACTTGTCCGTTATTTCCTAATGCTTCCAATAATTTTTCTCGCCAGATCTGTAACCTAGCTTTACTTTCCCCCAATAATTGCCCAATCAATCCGCGAAAAGCTGTGACAATTGCCGAATAAGGAATATTCTTTTGAAATTGGTCAAATTTGCCAGAGATAAAATAACCTCTATATTCGGTTATGGGTTTGAAAAGTTCTTGTACCAGAGATGATTTACCAATCCCAGAATAACCGCTCACTAACATCAGTTCCACTTTTCCCGTTTCGACAACCCTCTTAAATGCTGCCAGTAAAGTTTCTATTTCTTTTTCCCTACCATAAAGTTTTTGGGGAATTTGGAAGCGGTTGGAAATATCTTGTTGACCTAATGGGAAGGCATTAATCTTCCCTGTTGCGTCTAGTTGTCGGTGACATTCTTCTAAATCTACTTTTAACCCATAAGCACTTTGATAGCGGTCTTCTGCATTTTTCGCCATCAACTTCATCACAATATCTATCACTACAGAGGGAATTTCTGTTTCGCTCATGATTACCTTACCAACAGTTGAAGACAGAGATTTGGCATTTTGGGCTTTCAATTTCATCATAATATCTGCCAACACAGAGGGAATTTTTGTCTGGTCTTTTTGTGATTGACTAATAATTGAAGGAGGGGATTTAGCAATGTGGGAATGAACTAACTCTAAAGGATCTGAACTTTCAAAGGGCACTTTTCCCGTTAACATTTCATAGAAAGTTACTCCCAAAGAATAAAAATCTGAGCGATAATCCAAACCCCGATTCATTCTTCCTGTTTGTTCTGGGGAAATGTAAGTTAGAGTACCTTCTAGTACATTAGGATTTTTCAGGGTTGGGTTTTCTCGACTAAGTTGGGTGGCAATACCAAAGTCAATAATTTTTAGTTCTTTAGTTTTGGGGTTAAAAACAATATTGTCGGGATTAATATCTTTATGAATAACATTTTGAGCATGAATTTGTCCGATAATCTCGGTAATTGCGATCGCCAGGACTAAAAATTCTGAAGGGCATAAATTTTTATGCTCCTTTAGCCATCGTTTTAAGGATATTCCTCCAAAGTCTTCAAAAACGATTGCATAGCTTCTTTGCCATTCTTCTATACTATAAGCTTTGATAACACCAGGAGATTCTAATTGGCAAGTGAGATAATATTCCTGTTTGTAGCGTCGAATTTGTTCGGAGGTTGGATAGTCTTGGTTAAGAAATTTGAGGATGACGGGTTGGGGTTCATTGAGTTTGGCAGTAGCTGTATCGCTAACTCTTCGAGCACGATAAACTATGGAGTTCGCACTCTTATGAATTTCAATAAAATCCTGATATCCAGCAAGATTAACCATAAAAATAACGAAGGAGAAAGTTAGGCACTTTATTTATTCTAATGCAGTCGAGTTAATTCGGAAATAATTTCTATCCTTAGAAACTATTTGTTCAATGAAAGTTATAGCAGTTTTCATTAATATAGAGTACAGAGATTTAGGTTTAAAGGAAGAAGAAAGAAGGCTTTAGTTATCTAGGAGAGAAGGAAGAAGTTTTGTAGTCTACCTTTGTGAAAACCCCTATAAATCTTTGTGTAGTAGAGCGCCCAGACTAAAATTGTGGGTAAAGGTAAAGGTTGTCTTCAATACTTCTCTGAAAATTCCCTTATACATTTTACAGCGGTTTTCATATTAATAAACCACAATGATACTGACTCCTTACTCCT